>VFGQ01000089.1 GCA_009391605.1 SAR202 cluster bacterium | reverse complement strand
TGATGATGAAGAAGTAGATGTAGTGATTAAAAAAATACGCGAATCAATGGATTAAGATAAGAGTACATTCATGCTAAAGCAATTTAAGATACCTGATGGCGATGTAATAAGGGTAGATTCCTATTCTTTAAGAAAAGTTGTTAAAGATATTTTTATTAATTGTGGTGTATCAGAAATAGAATCAGAAATTGGTTCTGATGTGTTAGTTTCAACTGATTTAAGAGGTGTAGATACACATGGGGTATCTAATATGCTTCGTATTTATGTAAAAGATTATCAAGATGGTAAATTAAATCCATCTTCCAATATGAAAATAGCAAAAGAAAGTATATCTACGATTAATATTGATGGTGATAATGGGTTAGGTATTTTACAGGGACCAACAGCTATGGAATATGCTATTAAAAAAGCAAAAGAATCAGGTGTTGGAATTGTGACATTGTTTAATAGTGGTCATATTGGGGCTGTTGGGCATCATGCAAGAATAGCAGCAGATAATAAAATGGTAGGTATATGTCTTACTGCTGGAGGGACGCTTGTTTTACCTACTTTTGCATCAGAATCTAGAACAGGAACAAATCCAATTTCTTTGGCTGCTCCATCTAATAAATACCCCTATTTTTTATTTGATGCTGCAACTTCTTCTATAGCAGGAAATAAAGTTAGATTAGTTGCGAGAAATGGCACTAAGTTGAGTGCGGGCTCAATTGGAGATGAAAATGGAAACCCTATAATGGAACCTATGAGTGTTGATGTTTCTGAAGATTTTATTAATATTCCTAACTTATTACCGCTTGGGGGAAATCGTGATCAGGGGTCCCACAAAGGCTATGGGTTATCTTTATTTGTTGAAATTTTATGTACAATATTATCTGGGAATGTACCGAATATGGTGGATCCTAATGGTAATTTATGTCATTTTTTTGCTGCTTTTAATATTGAATCATTTACTGAATATAATATTTTTATATCTAATATGGATTCTATGTTAGAAACTTTATTAAATACTCCATCTACATCTGAAGCAGATAGAGTTATTTATCCTGGTATTATGGAGTATGAAAATGAACAAGACAGAATAGAAAATGGAATCCCTTTACATAAAGAGGTAGTTGAATGGTTTTCTAGTACTAGCAAATTGATGAAAATTGATTCTGTGAAGTTACTTTAATTAGGATGTTTGTTATGCCAATCGGTTTCATTTTGTATTAATTGAGCACATTTAATAATGAGACGATCTGATTGTATATTACCCATTATTTGAAAGCTGGTAGGCAGTTCATTTTTATCAAATCCGTTGGGGATACTAATTCCTGGCAAACCAATTAAATTTCCTATTGCTCCAATTAGAGTTATCGGATGATCTTCGCTAAATTCTTTTCTGGTAGCCCATCTGAAGTTCTCATTTATATTACTTGCAGTTGATGGTTTTACAGGACTAATTATGATATCTATATTATTAAATATTTCATTCATTTGTTGATATAAAATATTTTGAATTCTTAATGATTTGATATAATCTTTTGCTAGGACCGCGTTGGTTGCTAAAGAGCTATAATGAGTTTCTTGTGCATTTAATTTTGTTTGTAATCCTTTTTCAAAAATTTCCTCAAAAGCTGAACTAGCTTCTGCTGATAGTATAGTTCTTGTTGCAGCACTTATTGGAAGCTCAGGTAATTTAATAGGAATTAATTTGTATTTTGATTCCAGGATTTTTAATGTTGCGTTGAAATTGTCTTTTACTTCTTTTTGAATATTATTTGTAATATCTTCAGGTATTCCTATTTTTAAATTTTTTGGTATTTGATTTGTTATGTTAAAAGAGTTTTCGATCGAATATGGATCTTTATTATCTTTGCCAATGATATTTTGAGTGATAATTTCAATATCATTTGATGATAGAGCTAAAGGCCCTATTTTATCCAGAGTCCATGATAAAACCATAGATCCATATCTGCTAACAATGCCAAAAGTAGGTCTTAATCCTGTAATTCCGCAGTTGGATGCAGGAGACAAAATTGAACCCCATGTTTCAGATCCTATAGCAAAAGGAATTATTCCTGCTGCAACTGCAGACCCAGATCCACTTGACGACCCTCCGCTCCAAAATGATTTATTCCAGGGATTGATTCCTGGGCCAAAAGCACTGGCATTTGGTTGTTGATAACCCATACCTCCGGCAAATTCTACCATTGAAGTTTTTGCACATAAAATCGCTCCTGCAGAATTCAGTTTTGTAATTATTGTAGACTCTACTTCATAATGTTGGTTTAAAAAAGGTTTTGCACCCCAAGTAGTAGGACTACCATCATTTGTTGATAATAAATCTTTTGCCGCATAAGGGATTCCATGCAAAGAGCCAAGGTATTCATTGTTAAAAATTTTCTTTTCAGCTACCTCAGCTTGTTTTAAAGCAGATTTTTTATTTATGTGGGCTATAGCATTATATTGAGGCCCATTTGTTTCAAGCTTATTTAAAAAATAACGAGTTAATTCTACAGGAGATACTTTTTTATTTTTTATTAAATTTGAAAGTTCAGATATTGAACAAAAAGAAAATTGATTATTCATTATTATTAATTTTTGGGGGATAATCCATATTATGAATTTTATATTTATTTAATTCTTCAGAATCTTGAGTGATGCCGTTTATTCTGTTTTTAATTAGATCGATATGATCTTTCGGTATTATATAATTAATTTTTTTTGAAATTATTTTAAAAAAATCTTCTATATTTGACATAATATTACTTACCTTTATTTGTTGCAGTGCACCAGTTAATATATTTGGGATTTCTACCAGTAACACATTCAAAATAGAGTGCTTGAATTTGTTTTGTTATTGGGCCTACATCACCATCACCAATTTTCCTGTTATCTAAAGACCCGACAGCTGTTACATGAGCAGCAGTCCCGGTTAAAAACAATTCATCTGCCATATATATTTCCGATCTTCTTATATTTTGCTCAATTATTTTTATATCTAATTCTTCTGAAGCAAGTTTTATAACAGAATCTCTAGTTATGCCAGTTAAATTATTTGCAGTAACAGGTGGCATAATTATAGTTTTATCTTTTATAAGGAATAGATTTTCACCTGCTCCTTCTGAAACATAACCATCTTGAGTTAAAAATATCGCTTCATCGAATCCTGAAAGAGTTGCCTCTGTTTTTGCGAGTATACTATTTACATAATGACCTCCTATTTTAAATCTTGTGGGAATCATAGTATCATCAATTCTTCTCCAGGAAGATGTGCAGCAATTAATTGCTCTATCAGAATCAATATATAGACCAAAAGGTACAGCTATTAAAGCAAAATCACTTGATAAATCTTGTAATTTTAAATTAGCTACTAATTCTTCACTTTTATATGCCAAAGGCCTAATATAAATATCTTCTTTAAAATTATTTTTAGCTAATAATTCTATAGTAATTTTACATAGATCTTCAGAATTATACGGGATATCTATCATTAACATTTTACAACCTTCTAATAATCTGTCGTAGTGTTCTTTGATTCTAAAAACATACAAAGTTTCATCCTCTTTATTCCAGTTTCCTCTTATGCCTTCGAATATAGAAGTCCCATAATGAAGAGCATGTGTTGTGATATGTAAATTTGCCTTGTCATAAGGAATAAATTCACCTTTAAAAAATGCTATCTGTGATTTCATAATTTGTCCTTTGTATTATTGAGCATAGAATTTCTGAATCTATAAGTTGTAAATTCTGGCTCTACAGGTGTTACATCAGGGAATGTTCCGGTTTCTTTGGTTTTTGCAACTATCATTGTTGGGCCATTTTGTTTTAATGATTTAGTAAAAATATTATTAAATTCATTAATATTAGTACATTTGAAAGTATTTTTAAATCCGCAAGATTTTGCAACTTTTTCAAGTTCAGTATTAAAAGCTGTTGCTGTTGGTTGGTACCCTGTTTGTGCCCACATTTCATTATCACAAACAATAATGATTAAATTTACCGGACTGACTCTTCCTATAGTAGAAAGGGTTCCTAGGTTCATTAATAATGATCCGTCGCCATCAATAGATATCACTTTCTCAGATGTATTTATTGCAATTCCCAGGGCAATTGAAGAGCATAACCCCATTGAACCATAAGTATAAAAGTTTCGATTTCTAGGATGAAGTTCAAGTTCATTTGTAGCCTGCCATAATTCATCAGAAGTAGGTC
The DNA here is from genome assembly GCA_009391605.1 of SAR202 cluster bacterium. The sequence goes on along the minus strand of VFGQ01000089.1, from coordinate 9,262 downwards.
CTAAATTCGAAACAATTGGAGAACTATTGCTTTTATTAAGGATTGTTTTGATTAGATCGTACCTAAGCAATTTTACCTCCGTGTAATAGAGGGGTTAAACACAAAGCTAACGGACTTCTATAGGCATAACAAAGTTTAATATTTCCTGAAACATTTTTTTGTAAATCTATTTCGCTATCAAGAGTGATATGAGGGATATTAAGTAAATCAAGAATAGGTTTTGTAGAACGTCCCATTGTAACTTGAGCTATATTAAATTCTCCAATTTCTCCTCTTAAATTAATAAACATAGGAATTGGTATTCTTGCTGGTATGTTCAGGCTAGCTAAAGCATTAATACAGTTGCCAAAACCACTTGATTGCATAAATATTGCTGCATTTACGCCAGATATATAAGATCCTGAAGCTATTCCAATACATTCCTCTTCTCTAGTAGCTGGAATTACAGTGAAATAATTATCTGATTCTATTTCTTTTGTAATATTGTCAATGCTTATATCGGGAATATAACTTATTACAGATATTTTGTGTTCTTTTAAAGAATTAATTATTATTTTTACCCATTCTTTCATATTTTGATTTAAATCCCCATTATGTTATATCCTGAATCAACATGTAATATCTCTCCGGTTATACCTGAACTCATATCTGAAAGTAAAAATAAGGCTGAGTTTGCAACTTCATCCAATGTAATATTTCTTTTTAAAGGAGATTTTTCTGAAGCTGCATTTTTCATATTTTTATAACCTTGAATTACCCTAGAAGAAAGTGTATCAACTGGGCCTGCAGAAACAGCATTTACTCTTATTTTCGATTCTCCTAATGTATAAGCAATTTGTCTGACTTCGTGTTCAAGAGCTGCTTTAGCTGTCCCCATGACGTTATATCCTGGAAAAACTTTTTCAGAAGCTTGGAATGTAAATGTTATAATACTGCCTTGTTCATTCATAATTTGTCTTGCTCCATTACAAAGAGATACAAAAGAATATGCACTAATATCCATTGCAAGTTTAAATCCATTTCTGCTTAGATTAAGATAATCCCCGCCTAATTCGTTTTTATCTGCCATAGCTATACTGTGTACTAGCATATCAATTTTTTGATTAGCATTATTTAAATCAGCATATAATTTAGTTATGTCATTATCATTTGATACATCACATTCTATAATTATAGGGTTGTAATTCCATTCCGATACTAACTTTAATAAATTTTCTTTCATTTTTGCCCCATAAACGGAAAAGATTATCTTGGCTCCAGATTTATGTAATTTATTTGCAGTATGCCAAGCTATGCTTCTGTGATTGGAAAAACCAAATATTAATGCAGTTTTATTATTTAAATTTATTTCAAACACATTTTCTCTCTTTGGTTAATGTTAATTAAGATGTATAGGTTTATTAAATAAACTGTTTAGGTTTTTGATAGCTGTAATTACTTTGGTTTTTTCATTTTTAGATAAGTATGGTAGAGGTGGGATTGGTGATCCGCAATCTATATTTAATCTATAAGATATTATTTCTTTTATAGTAGCATGCATATCAAAATCTCTTATTATATTTGAGAATTGAGTTGCATTTTCTTGTGCTTTAATTGATTGGTCAAGTTTTTTATCTTTAAACAGATTCCAGATTTCTACCCATAATTCAGGAGCTGCATTAAGTGGTCCATCAATGCATCCTGAAGCACCAAGTGTTAAGGCAGGTAGCATTAATGTTGAATTACCAATAAAACATGATAGGCCAAGTTTGACAAAACCTCTTAGGTCTGTGAATTTTGGGCCAGAATGTTTTAACCCTGCTACATTAGGGATTTCAGTACGGATAATATTCATTGTTTCGGGAGTAATTTCTGTCCCAGTAGATTGAGGTAAATTATATACAAAGAAAGGTAAATTACCAGATGCATCTGATATAGCTTTATAGTGGGTTATTATAGTATCTATGGATGGCCCATAAAAAAATGGTGGAACTGCGCAAATAGCATGTGCACCAGACTCTGCTGCTGAGTATGCCAAATCTTGAGATGTTTTTGTAGTTAAGGAACCTACATGCGCAATGATTTTTGCTCTATTATTACTTTGATTCACAGCAGATTTTATTACTCTTTTTATATCTTCAGGGTTTACATAAACGCTTTCTCCGGTTCCGCCTGACACCCAAAATCCATGTACTCCTGCTTGAATATTGAATTCAACTACTTTCCTAAATTCTTCTTCTTTTAATTTATTTGTTTCGTCCAGCGGGGTTATGATAGCTGGGTAAACACCTTCAAACTCCATATTTTACCTACACATTGAATTTATTAATATTAAATATTTATTATAGATTAAATTATCAATCTATAATTTGTAAATCACCGGAAATTAATTGGTGAAAGATTTTTAGATCGTTATATTGATTTATTTTACTTTTATTTGTTAGGTTTTTTGAAGTTATCTTCTTAATGATATTCTTTTAAAAGTATCTGCGTATTGTACTCCTTTTTCTCTCCCTCTTGTTTTTCTCCATTCACCTACTCTTTCTTTTACTTCTTCTTTGGACCTTCCCCCCATTTGTGATTTATGACTATAGAGTGCGTCTATTGATTGATCTATTGTGTCAGTAATATCTATAATTATGTCAGGCTCTGGATGTCCCATGATCCATACTTCTTCAACTTTATGTGGCTCTAAATTTTCATCGTTATATAATTCAGGGAAAGTTTTGTGATCTCTTGCTGTGGGGAATACTGCCGCCATAGCTGCTTCACCTGCTGCAATGTGGTCTGGATGTCCAAATCCCCATGAACCGTCTAAAGTTCTCATAGGATACTGACATATTAAAATTTCAGGTTTATGAATTCTGATTTGTCTTGCTATATCTTTTCTAAGTTCTAATGTAGGAGTTAAATATGAATCTGGATATGCCAAAAAAGCAATATCCTTTAATCCTAAAACTTTTCCTGCTTCTGTTTGTTCTGTTTTTCTTATTTTAGCTACATCAGATTCAGATAAAGTTTCATCTTCAGAACCTTTACTTCCGTCTGTGCACAATACATAAACCATTTCACAACCAGAATTTACTAGTTTTGCAACTGTGCCAGAACAACCATATTCTGCATCGTCAGCATGTGCAACTACAACCATTCCTGATTTCATATTTAATTCATTAGTAATATTTTCCATTTCAATTTATCTTTATTATTTATTAATAATAAATATTTTAAATTAATGTTGACAATTTGTTATATAAAAAATTATAAAAAGGACAAACTAAATATGTTATTTTTATACAATGAATGTTTTAATTAATAAAAATATAAATTTATGTAATGAATATTAGAATTTCAGGAGGCCAATTTAAGGGATTTAAATTTAATAATCCTAAATCTTCAGATTTAAGACCCACTATGGAATCTGTAAGATTAGCAATTTTTTCTATTTTAGATTCAAAATTTGATGGCATAACTAATGAAACAGTTTTTTTGGATTTATATTCTGGTACAGGGATAATGGGCATCGAAGCCTTAAGCAGAGGAGCGGATAAAGTTATTTTCATAGAAAAGAATAGGTCTTATTGTTATAAGATTAAAGAGAATTTAATAAAATTAAATTTATTAAATAAGGCTGAAATTTTGTTCGGATCAGTTTTTGCCAATTTATCTAAAATTAAAAATAAGGTAACTCATATTTTTTTAGATCCTCCTTATATATTTAAGGATTATAAAAAGATTATATATGAAATTGAAAATAATAATATTTTGAATAATAATGGGATAATAATTATAGAAATGAGAAATCAATCTATAGATACATTTCTTGAACATAGTCATTATAATAGTTATTGTAGGCAAAAAGGTGATACAAAGATTTTGTTTTTAAATAATAAAATGGAGAAATATGAAAGCAATTTATCCAGGTAGTTTTGATCCGGTACATAATGGGCATTTAGATTTAATTATTAGAGCTTCTGATTTATTCGAACATTTGACAGTTGCAGTTTATGAAGAATCAAATCAAAATGTTTTATTTTCATCATCTGAAAGAGTCAATTTAATTTCTGAATCTATTATTCCTGATAAGAAAAATGTAAATGTTGTTCCATTTTCTGGATTGGCAGTAGAATTTGCCAAATCGTTAGGTGCAAAATTCATATTGAGAGGATTAAGAGCAGGATTTGATTTTGAACTAGAATTTGAAATGGCCTTAATGTGGAAAAAATTAAATAAAAATATAGATGTTGTTTGTCTTATGAGTTCGTTAGAATATCAGTTTGTTTATTCTAGTAGAATAAAAGAAGTAGCTAAATTAGGTGGCAATATTGCTGGATTAGTTCCAGATAATGTGATTGATGCATTTAAATTAAAATTCAAGTAATATATTTTTAGGAGGAAAAAATGCTTAATGATGATTTGATTAAAAAAATAGATAATTTAATAGATTCTGGGGTTAAAGTCCCAGGTTTTGGTAAAAAAGTTATGCTAGATACCACTAAAATTGATAAATTTATTCAAGAAGTTACAGATTTAGTTCCACAGGATATACAGGAAGCTAAAGAAATTATTAATCAAAAAAATAGTATTTTAGCTCAGGCAAACATGGAAGCGCAAAGAATTATAGAATCTGCAAATAGAGATTCTGCTGATATTTCTTCTAAAAGTCAGGATGAATTTGAAAAATTAGTTGAGGAATCATCAATAACTGAAGAGGCAAATAAAAAATCGGAATCTTTAATACAAAAATCTAAAAATCAAGCAGATGATATTATTAAGAGAGCAGAGCAAAAAGGAGAAAATATTATCAGTTCTGCTGATCAGGTGATTTCGAATAAAAAAGAAGGTGCTGATAACTATACTAAGGAAGTTTTGTTTGATCTTGAAGAAAGATTAGCAGATATAATTGGTCAAGTGAGAAGAGGTATTGATTCTTTAAATTTATCAGAAAACAAAGAAACTACTGAATAGTTTTATTATTCTACTCTAAATACACTTTTAAGTTCTTTAACCATATCTAGTTCGACTATTTTTTTTATTGCTTCATCAATTGCTGATTGCGTTGATTTATATGTCATGAAAACTAATTCTGCACCACTATTGAGATTTGGATTTTCTTTTTGAATTACTGATGCGATTGAAATCTTTTTCTCACCTAGTATATTAGACATTTTAGATAAAACACCAGGTTGATCTTTAACCACAAATCTTAAATAAAATCTAGATTCTAATTTTTTTATATTAATTAATGGTATTTTTTTGTTTATATTTGGAATTGAGTGAATGGAATTAGCCTCATTTTTAATTAAAGAAATCAGATCATTGAGAATGGCTGCAGTTGTTGGCGCAGCTCCAGCACCAGGCCCTTGAATGATAAGCTCTCCTAACATATCAGCTTTAATTTCAATAGCATTTAAAGCACCTGAAATTTTTGCAAGAGGTGTTGTGATATTTATCATGGAAGGATGTACTCTTGCAAGAATACCATTATTATAATTTTCAACAATGGCTAGGAGTTTAATTGTATAACCTAATTCTTTTGCATAATTAAAATCAGTGGTATCAATATTTTTGATTCCTTCCACATAAATATCATTAACTTTTATGTGGGTATTAAATGATAGAGATGAAAGTATAGCAAGTTTATATCGAGCATCAAAACCTTCGATATCATTAGTTGGATCTGGTTCAGCATATCCTAGATTTTTTGCAAGATCTAATGCAGCATTAAATTCCATTTTGTTTTCATCCATTTCTGTGAGAATAAAGTTACTTGTACCATTAATAATTGCTCTTATTGATTGTATTTTCGCAGTAGAAAGATCTCTGATAAGTGTTGATATAATAGGGGTACCTGAAGCTACGGCTGCTTCGAAAAACACAGAAACATTGTTTTCTTTGGCTAATTCAAAAATTTCTTTTCCATGAGAAGCTATTAAATCTTTATTTGCTGTGATAATAGATTTATTTGATTTAATTGCATTGGTAACATGCGAGTACGAAGGACTTGTCCCCCCCATTAATTCCACGACTACATTAATACTTTTATCTTCAAATATTTCATTTGGATTAGTAGTTAGAATGTTATGATCAATATTAGCAGTTCGTTTTTTAGATTTATTTGAAATTAATATTTTTTTTATATTAATTTTGTAACCAAAAGAATTTTCGATTGAATTTGTTTGTAAATTTAATGCATTTACAAATTCAGTTCCTATATTTCCTAAACCTAATATGGCAATGTTAATAGAGTTTTTCATAATTTTATTGTAAAATTCCCAATTCTTGTAGTCTAGATTTTTTCTCTTCGGGTTTTTTTAATGTAGACACACTAAGTTGCTTTGTAAGCCATCCATGTACTTCTGAATTGAAATTTGCACTTACATTAAATTCTTTTCTTTTAGTATTTAACCAATCTTTTAAAGCTTGTGTTTTTAATTGATCGAGTTCTTCTAGTGCTATAGGTCTTGCAGGATCTTTGTCAGATATCATAAAAAAATATAAAAGAGGTGGGCTCTTTATACTTTGAGCTTCAATACTTAGTAAATTAGGTTCTAGATCAAAAATAATGTAGTCATATTCCGGGAAAATCCCTTTTGGAACCCACCCTATTTCACCTCCTCTTCTTATTACTTCTTCATTGTCTTTAGAAAATTCTCTTACAATATATTTAAATGGAGTTCCATCCTCATATTTTTTTTTCATTATATCTATTTCATCATCTGGTAAAATCATTAATCTATGCAAATACACTTGTTCTGCTACAGTTGGGACAGTTTCACCTATATATTGTCTCATTTGTTCTCTTAACATGCTCCAGCGGGTAAATTTTTTATATTCTTCTTCACTTAATCCCACAGACGTAAGATAATTACTGAAAATTTCTTTAAATTCTCTTTCAATTTGTACAGGGTCTGGTGATTCTTCATTATTATAGGAAGGCATAAAAACATCTCTAACATAAATGTCTATTTGCTCAGGAGGAATAATTATTCCAAGACTCGGCGAAATTTGATCTATAATTTCATTTTCAATCATATTTTGAAGTGCTTTAAAGATTTCTTCACTATTGTTCATCTGAGATCCTATCATTTCGGAATTTTTTTGTTTTACTCTTAACATTTTTAACATGTCAGCTCTGTCGTACTTTATCTCACCTACCTGAACTACAGTTTTACCTTGAGGAATTACATACCTTATTACATACCCAGTTCCTAGAACAATTAAAAATATAAAAGATATTGTTAAAATTCCAAAAAGTATAAATTTATTCCTTTGTTTTTTCTTAGGATCTTTTGCAATTTTATGACGTTTGTCAGTGTATTTATTATTAGTTGTTGTCATTAATTTTTTATCATTTATTAATTAATAAAAAATTAGCTTACCATCCAATTACCATCTACACCTTTATGGTTAATGGTATAAGGAAGAAGGCCAATAAATCGAGCTCTTTTTATTGCTGTACTGAGTAATCTTTGGTTTTTTGCACTGGTTCCAGTTTTCCTAGCACTAATAAGCTGTTTATTTGGAGCTAAAAATTTACCAATTATATTGGTATCTTTGTAATCAGGTATCATATTTTGCTGTGTAAAAAAACAAATACGTTTTTTTCTTGTATTAAATTTGAAATTTCTTAATGCTATGTTGGGTTTCGGTATTTTATTATTAGTAATACTGTTTGTTTTTTGAGTCAATTATTTAACCTTTTTTGAACTATTTTTTACCAAGGCAATTTATCAGGATCGTCTTCAGTGCTAGGCTCTGTAGATGGTTGTTGTACAGGATTGGGTTGTTGTTGTTGGCTTGGATTAGATTGTTGTTGCGGTGGATTAGATTGTGGTTGTTGCATAGGATTATATTGTCGTTCAGGATCAGGGTCTTGTACAATTTGGATTTCGAATGCATTAACATCAAGAGAAACTTTTGTTTCTCCTGCGTTGTCTTGATATATGCTATGACTAAGCCTGCCTTCAGCGTAAACATTCATTCCTTTTTTTATGTATTTACCAACAAAATCAGCTCTGTTACCCCAGACATTTATTCTAAACCATTCAGTTTCATCAATTTGTTGACCTTCTCTATTTGTATATCTTCGGGAAACTGCTAGAGAGAATGAGGAAACTGAATCTCCGTTTGGAGTAAATCTTTGCTCAGCATCTTGCCCAGCATATCCGATTAGCATTATTTTATTTAATCTTCCCATTATTTAGTTACTTGCAGTTTGGTTTAATAAATTATCTTCTCTATGTTTTAATTCAGAATGAGTAAGTTTAATTAACATATGTCTTAAAATAGATTCACTATTGTCTATCCATTTTTTTATATTTATTATATCTGATGGTAGTGATTCAAATATTATAAATGCATATGCTGCTTCAATGAAATTATCAATAGGATATGAAAGTTTTTTAATACCCCATTTGTCTATGTGAATTTGTTTAGATTTTTTTTCTTTTAATAAATCTTCGAAAGTAGAGATAAGAGCATCAATTTCTTCTGCTCTAAGCTCTGGAGAAATAACTAAAGCTAATTCATAACTATTTATATTCATAATTATTTAATGTTGACAAATTGTTTGATAATTTTTTACGAACGAAAATTATAACATGAAATTATAGTAGATATATAGTTAGTAACTGTGTTTTTTATAATTAATTGTAAATTAAAAAAAACTTGACTATATATTTTTCTAATACTAATATTATCTTAATTAAATATAACTACATAAATTAGGATGGCAAAATGGATATATTGTATATTGTCATTTCTCTAGTTTTGGGGTTGTTATTAGGAGTATTAGGGTTTCTTTTTCTTGTTTACTTAAATAATAAAAGAATTCAAGAATCAAGAATAGAAGCCAATTTAATAATAGAAAATGCGTTAAAAAAAGAAACGCAAATACTTATTGAATCTAAAGAAAAAGCTTTAAATATTGTTTCTAAATCAGAAAAGGAGTTAAACACTAGAAAATTTGATCTTGAAAAATCTGAAAGATTAATTAATGAAAAAGAGATTCAAATTCAAAATACTACACAATCTCTTGAAGTGAAGAAAAATAATATTACTGATATTGAAACTAAAATAAAAAATAAAGAACAAATTTTAGATGATATTACTAGTCAGAAAGTTCTTGAACTAGAAAAAATAACAAAACTCTCACTAGAAGATGCAAAAAATCTTTTAATTGAAGAAGCTGAAATAAAAAGTAAAGAAGAAATTCAAAAGCGTTACTTAAATTATGAAAATGAAATTAAAATTGAAAGTAATGATATAGCTAGAAAAGTTATAG
>VFGQ01000058.1 GCA_009391605.1 SAR202 cluster bacterium | reverse complement strand
ATTTCTTTGTTTTACTTTGTCTTCTTTTTTCTGCTCTAGTTTTGTTATCATTTTGAAAATATTGAAATGAAATAAAATTTTTATAATTAACATTAATAATTAATATAGGAAGAGATATCATTATGCAAATAATTGCTATTATTTGAGCCTCTGTGATACTTATATCCATACCAAAAAAGTCTAATGGTATCCATATTTTGTCATATCTTAAGTATGAAATTATTAATCTACCGATAGAATAAAGCAATAAGAACAGTACCCATGTCATACCTGAAGGATATAATTTGAATCTGAAATACCAGATGATATATATTGATAACATATTCCATATCATTTCATATATTATGGCTGGTTGTACAGGCACTCCTAATCCTGAACCTTTCATTTTGCAATTTGTAACATCTGAGGCTGTGTGATCCCAACTCATAGCAAATACACCTTCATATGCTTTAGCACAATGTTCTCCATTTATTATGTCCCCTATTCTACCTATTACCATTCCAAACATAAGTGCAGGTGCTGCAAGATCAGTTAATACATATTTTGGATATTTATTAATATGGGCGCATAATATGCCTCCTGTAAAACCTCCAATTACACCTCCCCAAACAGCTATGCCTCCTTTCCATAACATAAACATTTCTAAAGGCTGATTTTGATAAAACCACCAATAATCAATAACATGTACTATTCTGGCTCCAATAACTCCTCCAATGATTCCCCAGATTGCTACATGATATACAGTATCTTGATCTAAATTGTAATCTTCAGCCCACCTTCCAGCTAAAATAACTGCGAATAAAACTGCTACAAAACTAAAGAAACCATGCCAGCTTATTACCCAATTACTAAACCCTGTTATCAAAGGATTAATATTAATATGAATGATATTTTCCATATTTAAACCTTATACTTTATATCATTAAATTCAATATAAATTTTATACTATATTTATTTTAATTTAATAAATATGAACTTTAAGTTCATAGATTATATTTATAATTTAATTAAATAATATTAAATTATTATTAAAAATATTTTTAATCAGATATGATAAATACTAAAAATCTTGAATTTTATATTAACGAATTTTGTAATTACATGTTATTGGAAAAAAATTTGTCAATTAATACCATAAATAGTTATAAAAAAGACATATTACAAATGAAAAATTATGTTTTGATAAAGTTCGAAAATAAAATAAATATTAAAGATATCTTATCTAAAGAAATTTTTGATAAGTATTTGATATACCTTTATGATAGAGAATACAAACCTTCTACTTTGGCCAGAAAGTTGTCATCTTTGAAATCTTTTGTTTTATTTCTTGAAGATGAAAAAGTGTTAAATGCTAATCCAATTAAATATTTAAAATTCCCAAAACTTGCAAGAAAAATCCCCAAAACACTTGATCAAGACATTATAGATAGTATGTTAAATAATTCTAAATATTTATCACTACGTAATTCTACGATCATTGAATTAATCTATGCTACTGGCATAAGAGCATCAGAGTTAATTAATATAAAAATTAATGATATTGATTTTAATGAATCAACTCTTAGGATACTTGGGAAAGGATCTAAAGAACGAATAATTCCAATTCATGATTTGGCACTCAATCTTATATCAAAATATTGGAAAAATGAAATTCATAATCATAATAAATTAGTGAAAACTAAAAAAATTAAATTTAATAGAGAATTATTATTTCTAAATACATATGGAAAAAAATTAACTAGACAGGGTTTATGGTATATTATTAAAAATATCTCTAAAAAATTAGGTCTTGATATGAATAAAGTTAGCCCCCATATTTTAAGGCATACATTTGCAACACATCTTTTATACAATGGGGTACCTATTAGACATCTGCAGGAATTACTTGGACATTCAAATATTTCTACAACACAAATTTACACACATTTATCAGATCAATATATTGAATCTGAATATTCCAAATATAGCCCTAGGGTAAATTAAGGAATTGATGTTAAGATATTTTAAACGGATAATATATTATGAAATCTAAAAGAAAAAAGAATAGAGATATACAAAAAATCAAAAGCAGGCTTGGGGTTTCAAGAAAAAAAAATTATACAAAACAACGTAATATTGATATCAAGGCTCCTATTAATGAATCTATTCAATCTGAAATTATTGCTCCTACAGACACAAATATTGAATCTGAAAACACAATAATCAATTATCCCTATCTTAAACGGGAAATTTTTCAGATAATTGGTACATTTGGTTTTGTACTTTTTATATTAATTGGTTTAACTTTTATTATATAAATTGATTAATTTATCTCATTCAAAAAAAACTTTTCAAAATCGATTAAATTTAATACCAAATAATCCAGGTGTATATGTAATGAAAGATATACATGGAAAAGTTATTTATGTTGGTAAAGCATCTAATTTAAAAAACCGAGTTTCCAGTTATTTTAATAAAACTAATAGTAATGATTTAAAATTAAATCTTTTAAGAGAAAATATTAATGATTTTGAAATTTATATTACGAATACAAATAATGAAGCATTGTTATTAGAGTCATCTTTAATAAAAAAATATCAACCAAAATTTAATATAAGACTTAAAGATGACAAATCATATCCTTATATTATGATTGATTTAAATCAAGATTATCCAATAATACAATTTACAAGAAATATAACTATAAAAAATTTAGATCGAATTAGATTGTTCGGACCTTTTTCAAAAGCTAAAGAAGTTAGAAAAACATTATCAATAATTAATGCTTTATTCCCTTATAGAAGTTGTACTAAAAAAATAACTGGAAATGATCTTAGGCCATGCTTAGATTATCATTTAAAGAGATGTATTGCTCCGTGTATAAGTGCATGCACAAAGGAGGAATATGAAGAGGTTATGAAAGATGTTGTGAAATTTTTGGAAGGTGATCATAAATTTGTTATTAACAAACTTAATCAAGAAATGGTTTATGCATCAGAAAATATGATGTATGAAAGGGCTGCTAGAATAAGAGATCAAATTCAATCTATAAATGAATTTCATAATTTGTCTAAAGATAAAATTAATGATAACAAAGTTATTGATTATATCGGAATTACTCCGTCAGAAGATTTTGCTAGTGTAAGTGTTTTTGAATCTAGATTTTCTAATCTTAGCGATTCTATTAAATTTATAATGGAAGGAACAAAGAATAGAAGTTTAAAAGATATAATTCATGCTTTTATAAATCAATATTATTTAGAAAAAGTTAACAAACCAAATATAGTTGTTTTACAAGAGTTACCCGAAATTAAATTTATTAATGATTCAATAAACAATAATACAAAGAAAAAAATGAAATTTATTGTTCCATCAATTGGTATTAAAAAAAAGTTAATGGATTTAGCAATTGAAAATTCAGAATATAATATTGAACATATAACCAAGAAAAAAAATGATACTGACAATGTATTAAATACATTAAAAGAAAAATTATTATTAGAAAAAGCGCCTGAGCGAATAGAATGTTTCGATATCAGTAATATTCAAGGGAAAAATTCTGTAGGAAGTATGGTGGTTTTTTATAATGGGCAACCCGACAAAAAACAATATAGAAGATTTAAGATTAAAATTGAAAATAAAGTAGATGATTATTTAATGATGAAAGAAATGTTGACTCGACGTTATTCAAGATTATTAAAGAATAATAATTCCTCTGATAAAGATAATGACATGAATAAATATAAACCTGATTTAATATTAATCGATGGTGGGAAGGGTCATTTGACAACTGGGTTACAAGTATTGCTTGAACTCGGTTTATCTGCTTTACCTATAGCTTCAATTGCAAAAAAACATGAATATATTTATATACCTTATTCTAAAGAACCTATAAATATTTCACCAAAATCATCTGAAGGTATGTTGTTACAAAATATTAGAGATGAAGCACATCGTTTCGCTATTCAATATCATAGAAAATTAAGATCTAAGGGACTATTAAATAATTCATTAAATGATATACATGGATTAGGCATCAAAACAATAAATAATTTATTGTTAAAATATGGAACTATTAATAATATTAAACATACAAATATTGATGATTTAATTCTTGTTAGGGGG
>VFGQ01000022.1 GCA_009391605.1 SAR202 cluster bacterium | reverse complement strand
GGATTCCCTGAAAAGCCTGTGAAACAGCAAAAAATAATGTGTTCTTTATTATTAACCTAGGTATTGTTGGTTTGTTTGAAGATTTGAATAATTGCATTGAAGCAATCCTATATTTAATTTTTCAGAGGGTCAAGTGAACTTTAATAACTTTTTCTCTGTCAGAAATAACATGGTTAAATGCTTCTTCAATATCATTAAATTTAAAATTACCTGTAATGATTCTAGATATATCTATTTGAGATTTTTTATATAAATCAATAGCAATATCAAAATCATGTTTCCCGTCAATATAGTTATAACATATTGGGAAGGTTAAAGATTGGCCTTTTATATAAGGTTCTAAAAAATTAAATTCAACAGGAACTCTAAATCCGCCAACTACTCCAATTTGTCCACCTTTCTTTGTAAGCTGGACAGCATCGGTTAGTGTGTTTATTTCAGCAGAATAAGCTCCAACTGTTTCTATTGAAATATCTACTCCTAATCCGTCTGTATCAGAATATATTTGTTTTTCAACATCATCTTTATAATCAAAAATAACATCAGCACCAAAATATTCTGCAACTTTTTTTTGATGATCATATTTTGTAGTAATATATATATTGTTAAAATTCAGTAATTTTGCCACATATAGACACATTAATCCTATAGTTCCTGATCCAAGTATCAAAATATTTTCACCTATTTTAGAATCTAATCTTCTAAATGCATGCACTGCAACAGCCAAAGGTTCTATTAATGCTCCATCACTAAAAGACATACTATCATCCAAAATAAAACAACCTCTTATTCTACGTTTCAAATATTCTGCATACGAGCCTCCCGATTCTTCATCTTTAAATAAACAATATGTATATTTTCCGTTAAGACAATGTTTACAAATCCCGCATGCTCTACCAGCAGAAACAACATCAACTGCTACTCTTTTACCAATATATTTATCATAAATCGGATTATTAACTTCTACAATTTCGCCAGATAATTCATGCCCAATAGGAAGGTTGTCTGGTTCATTTTTACCATGAATAATACGTAAATCACTACCACATATACCTGCTGATTTAACTTTTATCAAAACTTCATCATCTAAAATTAAATTTGGTTTTGGTATTTCATTTAATTTTATCTTTTGTCCATTGAAAATTCCTGCTTTCATAATATTATCCTTTTAAATAAGATTTTGATCCGTCCACAATTAAATCTGATAAAGTTACTGAACTTAAAAAGTCTCTAGACATTGATTTCCCTTTATTTCTAATAATTTCTGTAGCTTTTTTCATTAAATCCTGAACATCTTTATGCTCAGGATTCCCTGGAAGGTTTATAGACTGTGCAAGATCATTCGGGCCAAAAGTATATGCATCAATTCCATCAACACTTAAAATATCATCTAAATTATTTATTGCAAATTCTGTTTCAATTTGAGCTTCGACAAAAATACTATCAGACGCAATATCTACATATTTAGATTTTCCGCCAAATTTCTCATCTAATATAGATAATGTATGATAGTAATTACCACGACCTCCTCCCCAACTTCTTTGACCTAGAGGATAAAATCTACAAGAATCAACCAATTTTTTTGCATCCTCAGCTGTTTCTATATGAGGTCCCATAATTCCTTTTATCCCTCTGTCTAAATAATTATTAATTACATAAGGTTCAATGCTAGGAACTCTGGCCAACACATATAAACCAACTCCTTCACCTACTCTGCACATATCATCTACAGATTGAGGATTAAAAGATCCATGTTCTCCATCCAATCTAATATAATCATATCCAGCTAAACCAAGCAATTCTACTACATCAGGAGATGGATAAACTAAAGTACATCCTTTTGCTATTTTGTTTTTCGATTTAAGATCTTTTATAAAATTTCTCATGTGAACTCCTAATATTTAAAATAAATACCCTTCTAAATCTTTAAATAGATTGTTATGAATTGTATGACCCATAATATACTTTTTAATTTCTACATGATAATTGTATTTTTTATAATAATCAAAAATTAAATCAGCATTACTTATATCAATAACAGTATCTTCTGTACCATGGCTAATAAATATCTTGTTAATAGGCGGATACGATCCACTATAATCATACATAATTGGTGGTAATAAAGTAGATAGTAAAATCAAATTATTTAATTTAGTTAAATAATTAATAGCTAATATTTGAGCCATCATTCCTCCTTGAGAAAAACCAACAATAGAAATTTCAGGCACATTGTTAAATTTATTTAATGAAATAAATTCATTTATTATAGAATTTAGCAATTCAGCACTTTTAATTATATTTTCATAATTACCAATGTCTCCCCATGAGTAAGATTCAACTTGAAAAGAATTGTCAAGTTTGTAAAACCCCTGAGGAAAAACGCATAAAGAGTTATTGAATGGATAGAATTCTGACATAAATACTAAATCAGATTGATTAGCACCATAACCGTGTAAAAAAAAAGTAATGCTTTTTGTTTTATTATTAAGTTTATCTGAATTAGGAATCAACAGCTGATTACCTTGAATATTTATATATTTATTCACATTCACAAATTTATAATTAATATAATAATAATAAAAATATATTAAATGAAATCACAAATAATCAAAAGTAAATCAGCTCAAGAAACTTTAATGATTGGAAAAAAAATAGCTACTAAACTTAAAGGTAATGAAATAATATTATTATTTGGGGAACTAGGTTCAGGTAAAACTACTTTATCTCAGGGCTTAATTAAAGGACTAGGGTTTGAAGGCTGGCCAAGAAGTCCATCTTTTGTAATAGTTAAAGAATATACAGTTAAATACAAAATTCAACATATGGATTTTTACAGGTTAGATGGGCTAGCCAGTTTATTGGGTTTTGGAATTGAAGATTATTTAAATATGGATTCTATAAAAATTATTGAATGGCCGGAAATAGGTATGGAATTAATGAATAAAGAATATTTGAAAATAAATATATCAAAAAATAAAAGTAATGATGACAGAATTATTAATATAACTTATGTAGGGAATATAAATTTTAATATTAAATAATAATAATGAGAATTAATAAAAATAATTTTGAAATAATAATAGACACTTCTGCTCCTAATTCTTTAATAGCATTATTAAAAAATAATCAAATACTTTCCAAATGTGAATGGGAATCTAATAATAATGAATCAAAAACATTATTACCAAATATAAATTGTTTAATTAAAAAAAATAATCTCAATATTCAAAGTTGCAGTAAAATTTTTGTTGTTATTGGCCCTGGTGGTTTTAGTTCTCTAAGAATAGGAGTAAGTACTGCTAAGGGATTAAGTATCATTCTAGGTATTCCTTTAATACCAATACCAACATTATTAAGCTGTGCTATGGAATTTATTACAGAAAATTACAAAGTTATGTCAATTACAGAATGTTCTAAAGGTACATTTTATTCAAAGATTTATAATGGACTGCAAGATATTAATTATGAAACTCAAAAAGAATATATATCATTTGAAATAATAACAGCAAATGAAATTATAAATTTTTCAAAAAAAGAAAATATTGTCATTGCCAGTTCTAATCCAAATATAAAAACAAACGAGTACATTAAAAACAACAAATTAGAAAATTTTATATCGCTGACTAGTAACAAAATTCAATCTATAATACGAATAGAACAAAAATATAAAGCATTTTTAAATAATTTAGAAACTATAAGTATTAATCCTGTTTATGCAAATTCAGGACAAATATCATCAGCTCTAACAACTCTATATAAAGGAGAATAAAATTGGAAAGAACATTAGTATTATTAAAACCTGATTCAGTACAAAGAAATTTATCAGGAGAACTTATAAATAGAATAGAAAAAATTGGATTTAAAATTATTGGTTTAAAACTAATGATTCTTGATCAAACAAAAGCACATGAACATTATAAAGAACATAAATCAAAGTCATTTTTTAATGATTTAGTATCTTTTATAACTTCAGGCCCTATTATTGCTATTGCTTTCCAAGGACCAGATTGTGTGAAAAAAATCAGAAATATTATGGGAAGTACTAATCCGTCAGAAGCATCTCCGGGATCAATAAGAGGAGATTTTGGCATATCTTTGTCAATGAATTTAATCCATGGATCAGATTCTGTAGAATCTGCTAAAAGAGAATTAAAAATCTTCTTTGAAGAATCTGAATTAGTCGATTACAATAAAAATGTAGATGAGTGGATATTAGAATAAATATCGTTTTATAATTTTTTCAAATCTGCTGCGTTCTCTTTACCTCTATTTTGGGTAACTTCATAAGAAACAGCATCACCTTCTTCTAATTTATCTATTCCAGCATCATTAAGAGCAGAAATATGTACAAAAACATCTTTCCCTCCATCATCAGCTCCAATAAATCCATATCCTTTAGTTGGATTAAACCATTTAATTTTACCTGTTGGCATTATTTTCCTTCCTTATATTTAATTAATATTTATTTTAATAGTTAAATTAATTATTGAATTCTAACTATTTCCTTAGATTTTTCCCATACATTTTCAATAGAATATTTTTCTCTGTTTTTTTCATCGAAAATATGTACTATCAAATCCCCATAATCGATAACAACCCATTCTAATGTATTGTCACCATCAACTCTTCTTTTATCTAATCCATTTTTTTTGAGCTCAATCATTATATCATCTAAAATAGATTTGATCTGTCTTTTTGTTTCAGCAGACATAATTATAAATAAATCTGCAAAATCACAATCCGGACTTACATCTAAAAGAATAAGGTCTGAGGCCTGTTTTGATTCAGCAATTTCTATTATTTGATCTATTAAATGATTATTAATTTTTAACACAACTATAATTAATATTACTTTTCAAAATAATTAATTGTTTAGATATAATTAAATTGATTTAAGTATTACTCTTACAATGATATGATCCATAGTTGAAATTGTAAACATTAATTATCAAATTTTATTTTAAATGAAAAAAAGAGTAATTGTTGCTATGAGTGGCGGAGTTGATTCATCTGTAGCAGCTCTATTATTAAAAGAACAAGGATACGATGTTGTCGGCGTAACAATGAGATTATGGAGTTCTGATGATGACACCAAACCCAAAAATAACAAAAGATGCTGTTCAGTAGAAGATGTAGAAGATGCCAGGAAAGTATGTGATATTTTAGGGATTAATCATTATCATTTAAATTTTGAAAACGAATTCCAAAAATATGTCGTAGATTATTTTGTAAATTCATATATCGAGGGAAAAACTCCCCATCCATGCCTTGCGTGTAATGACAAAATCAAATTCGACTTTTTATTTAAAAGAGCACAAAATTTGGGATCTGACCTGATATCTACAGGACATTATGCAAGAATTAAAAAAGAAAACAATGAATATAAACTATATAAAGGCTTAGATCAAAATAAAGATCAATCATATGTTTTATTCACATTAAAACAAAAAGAATTGAAAAATCTAT
>VFGQ01000126.1 GCA_009391605.1 SAR202 cluster bacterium | reverse complement strand
TAATACTGAACCATCTCCATCTAGTACAATTACACTGGTTTTTGGTTTTGACAATGCTAATCCTAGGCCTACCGATGATGCGAGTCCCATACTATGCTCTAAGTAGAAGAAATTTTTTTTATGTCCAAGTGAGTATAATTCCGCTGCTACTGCACCCATATTTGTAATAATTAATTTTGAATCTAATTGTTTATATATTCTTTGTAACGCATCAATTCTTTTCATTATTCAACCATCAGATCTCTGGTTATTAATAGTGCAACTGGTCTTTCAGAGCTTTCAGATAATATTGCTGCTTTATTTATCTTTTTTTCAACTGATTCAGGAGAGTCAATAATATCATAAGGAATATCTAGTGCCTTCAGTGTACTTTCAGTTCTTAACCCTCCTTCTGTTTGCCATGGATCTGTCTCACCCATTTCCCCTCTATAACTAATAATCATTAATAAAGGTATCCGATATAATTGAGCAAGAGAGACAATTCCATTAACAGATGCCAGAAATCCATGGTTTTGCATTAACATAGCAGATTTTAATCCGGCAAAATGTGCCCCTGCTGAAATACCGACTCCTTCTTCTTCTTTAGCAAGCCTTACAAGTTGCATCTCGGGGTCTTCTTCTGAAAATCTTATAAGATGCACAAGCCATGTTTCAGGTAATGCAGAAACAATTTTGACCCCACAATTCTTTAATGATTTATAAATCAATTCGGAATTTTTTACGGACACTGCCATTCTTATGCTCTAGTTTTGTATTTAAAATGGATTGTCATTATACAATATTTAATTATTTTTATTGTTAATTACTTGTTTTATATTTTATTTATGTATTTAAATTTATAAACCCTATTACAACTGCATTAAATTCTTCAGGTTGTTCTCTAAATACATAATGACCTGCATTGTTAAATATATGCATACTGGAATTATTAACATTTGGTAATATCAAGTTTAGGCAATTAATTCCTATTGGATCCCAAAATGCAGAAGGATCATCAATTCCCCATGTTACCAATGTTGGGGTATTTAATTTTCCTTCTCTTATCCATTGATGTGTTTCTTTTTGCCTTTCAATTAAATCTTTAGTAAAAATTTTTTCTTCTAATTCACTATGCTTTGTGGCAGCAATGGTGTTTTTTTGTGAATTTGCATATTCTATATTTCCTTCAATCCATTCATCAGTTATATGCTTGTCTCCCCAAGAATTTTCTTTAATCATATATTTAATTTTTTCATGCGTATTATTAAAAGATGGAACTCTGTCAGCCAAATCGTGATAGAAGCTTATATCCTGCATTAGTGTTGCGCTGTCAATTATTACTATAGATTTTGGAATTTCAGGATATTCAATTGCTAATCTGGTTACTATATAACCCCCTCTTGAATGACCAATCAGATGAGGTTTTTTTATATTTAATTTTTTAATAAATTCAGAGGCATGTTTAACTTGGGTGCCCATAATATAATCAGTATTTTTTTTCGGATTGTCAGTGTGTCCTTGCCCAATTTTATCAAATGCATAAACATGATATTTTTCTGCAAGATTATCAAAATTTAAAAACCAATCTTCAGCACTTGCTCCTCCTCCAAAATGTCCTCCGTGAATTAAAACTATTGGTTCTCCGCTTCCTTTTTCAAAGTACCTGGTATTAATTCCGTTGATTTCAATGTATTTAGATTGTGATCTGTCCATAAATTTTATTCTTTTTTATATAATGTTATTTAATAATTTTATTTAGTAAAGGAAAGTTTATGAGCCAATATATTAATCAATTTGATCAGAAATCACAAGAAGATGTTTCTGATATCAGAAAAATTGTTGTTTATCTTAAATCTATAAGATCTTTATTAATATATGCTGTGATTTTATTATTTCTCAATGCATTTTTAATATTAATTTTTAATTATTAATATTAAAAATATATAAGTTATTCAATGTCACCTATTTTTTTTAGATTTATGGCTTTTATAGCGGGAATTAATTCTTTACGTCTTCTTGATAAGTGAGTGAACAATATTATTAACGAAATACTTCCGCACCATAAGAACATTATGATTGATTGATTTATGATTATATTTAAAGCGTTAAGTACAAGTGCCCCTATGAATATCCCCCATAATGGACTTTTAAGTATTAATGTTAGAATTGCTATTGTTATTCCTGCACTAATTGCAGGAATTGGGATGGTTATTAAAGTTATTCCTGATGCAACTGCTACTCCTTTTCCTCCCTTAAATTTTAAATAAAAAGGAAAATTGTGTCCTATAACTGCCATTATGGTGGCAAAGTAAAAAACCGAATCAGAGATATCAATATTTTTTCCAATAATTGCTATACAGCTTGATTTTATCAAATCAATTAAAAGTACTATTGTTGCTGCGTTGAATGAATATGATCTGAAAATATTTAACGTACCAGAATTTCCGCTACCGTAGTTTCTTATATCTTTTTTATTTTTAATTTTAAAATAGATATAAGCTGTTGGAATGCTTCCGATTAAATAAGCAAAAATTATATATGTTATGTTCATAGCATGAATATGTTTTAAATTTTAGCATGAAATATTATATCTTAAATTTTAGATTGATATAATCAGAACATATGTTCTATAATATCGTTTTATGAAAAAATATGTAAATAAAATATGTCTTCCAAAATTCCATTTCTTAAATTTACTGCTCATGCGGGATTCCCTTCGCCTGCAGAGGATTTTTTAGAACCTGGTTTGAATTTAAATGAATATTTAATACAAAATTCTGCAGCAACATTTTGCGTGAAAGTAAAAGGGGACTCAATGGTAGGATCCAGGATTACAACTGGAGACATTTTAATTGTTGATAGATCTTTAAGTCCTCAAAATCAAAATGTAATACTTGCTATTTTAAATGGTAATTTTATTGTAAAAAAATTACTTATATCTAATAATGATTTTTACCTTTTGTCTGATAATAAATATGCCAATCAGATAAAAATCAATTCGGAAATGGAATTTTATGTTTGGGGTGTGGTTACTTATGTGATACATAAATTAAGCAGATGATTGCATTATTAGATTGTAATAATTTTTACGCCTCTTGTGAGCGTGTTTTCAGACCTGATTTGATCGAGAAACCAATTATTGTTTTATCTAATAATGATGGTTGTGTGATTGCAAGAAGTGATGAAGTTAAAAAAATGGGTGTTAAAATGGGAACTCCGGTATTCAAAGTACGGAATTTAATTGTTGAGAATGATATTTCTGTTTTTTCTTCTAATTTTGCTTTGTATGGAGATATTTCTAGGCGAATTATGAAAATTTTACAAAATACTATATTTGATTTAGAAATTTATTCTATTGATGAAGCCTTTATTGATTTTATGTATAAGTCAGATATTGAATATGAATCTTTAAATTTGGTTTCTAAAATAATGCAGTGGACTGGTATTCCTGTATCTATTGGCATTTCTACTACAAAAACACTGGCTAAAATTGCCAATCATTTTGCTAAAAAAATATCAAGAAATAATATTTTATTTCTTGATAGCGAGAAAATAATTGATTTTTATATTAAAAAAATCGATATAAAAGATATATGGGGAATAGGGTATAGATATAGTAGATTTTTATATGATAAAGGAATTTATACCGCTTATGATTTGACCAAAAAAAATGATAAATGGATATTAGATAATATGTCTATCAATGGATTAAAGACAGTTTATGAATTGAGAGGAATCAGATGTTTTGAATTACAAACATCTGTATTACCTAAAAAAAATATAAGAAACTCCAGAACTTTTAGTAGAGATACCAATGATTATAATAAGATAAAAAAAGCTATTAGCTCTTTTGCATCAAAAGCTTCAGAAAAACTTAGGGCGCAAAAATGTGTTGCATCAACTATATCTGTATTTATAAATACGAATAAATATAAATCTACAAATCAAAATTGCAAATTAAATGGCAGTATAAATTTAAAATTTTCAACAAATGATACTTCAGTTATAATTTCTGAGGCATTAAAGATTTTAGATGAAATTTATATTCCGGGATATTTTTACAAACAAGCAGGTATAATTATTAGTAATTTTTCAGTTGTAAATCAAACACAATTAGGTTTATTTGAGGATGTTTCAAAAAAAATAAAAAGAGAGAAACTGATGTTTTCTTTAGATTATATAAATTCAATTATTGGGAATGAATCTATAAAATTAGCTTGTGAGGAATTTGAGAGTGATTGGAGGGTTAATCAAAGTAATCTATCTCCTGCTTATACAACAAGATGGAAAGAAATTTTAAGTGTAAATATATAAATTTACGGATCTGAGCAATCCCTTGTGTAACCGCAGTTCGTGCATCTGAGTTTACAATGTAATTCTATCACAATAGCTCCATTGCAAATATCACAATATTCTTTTTTAGTAGAATGAAATGAAATCATATAAAAATATTTTATATTATTAATAATAAGTTGTATGATTTACATTGTGAAGTCAATTATTAGAGTTTAATTGGATAGGAAGGTTATAGAATGTATACAAATTTTGATCTGGACTTATTTAAAAAATTAGGGAATGAAAAACGAATTAGTCAGATTGTTGAAGAAAATTTTAATAATGAATCTGAGTTTTATTCATGGTGGAACGAGAACACAAATTCAAATAATGAATTAAGAACAGGTTTATTAATTGATAATACAAAAGAATTTGTACTTAAAAGAGAGGAGCATGGAATACCAAGGATACAAGCGGAATCAGATGAAAAAATGTTTTTTGGCTTGGGAGTGACAATGGCTCATGACAGATTATTTCAATTGGATTATCTGAGACGTAAAGCATTGGGAACACTTTCAGAAGTAATGGGAGAAAAATGTTTGGATTTGGATAAAGTGGCTAAAACAATGAATTTTTCTTCTATTTCAAAAACAGAATATAATACGATGCCTGATTGGTCTCGAAATTTACTAGATCATTTTACAAGAGGAATAAATCACTATATAGATATAATTAATAATTTATTGCCTTCAGAATTTATGATCCTTGACTACAAACCTGAAAAATGGAAATCAGAGCATTCATTGGCAATTATGAATGAATTTAGATATTATCTTACAGTTAGAATGCCTTTGTTATTGATGCCTGAATATGCCAGAAAACATATTTCAGACAGTGATTTATTGAATATTTATACCGGAGGGGAAGCAGATGATGAAAGTATCTTATATGAAAATGAGTATAAAAAAGGACATAATTTAGGAGAAAATTTTGGTGGCTCCACTTCTTCAGCAGAAGATGGATTAGGAAGTAATAATTGGGTGGTAGGTCCTGCAAATTCATCTACCAATTTTCCTATTTTAGCTAGCGATCCACATATTGCATTTGGAGCTGTGTCATGCTGGTATCAGATACACATGACTGGGAAATCTTTTGACGTAATGGGAATGGCATATTCAGGAGTCCCGTTAATTTTTATGGGTAGAAATAAAAATGTTGCGTGGGGGATAACAAACAATATTTGTTCCCAACGTGATTTGTATTATGAAAAACTGGATGAAGAAAATCCTGATAAATATTTACATGATCAAAGTTATTTAAATTTTGAAAAAAGAACAGAGATTATTAAAATAAAAAATCGTAAACA
>VFGQ01000046.1 GCA_009391605.1 SAR202 cluster bacterium | reverse complement strand
AAACTGAGGAAAATTACTGCTAGATATTTCGATACGGATTTTATGATTTTTGAAAAAATAATTGCTACTTGACCACATATCAATAGTAAATTTATAAATTTTTTCTGAATCTAGAAGTTCAGGGTTTTCCCATGAATCTCTATATCGAGCTCTTTGGATACCCTGAGCAATATTTATGGATTTACCATCAGGAAAAACATCTATTAACTTACAAGTGAAATCAGTGTCTTTACAATCACTGGAAGCATAAAGGATCATTTCTATAGGGCCTGTGACTTCAATGTCATTTTCGAGAGGTTCAGTATTGTAAATAAGAATATCGTTTCTATGTTCGATTTTTTTCTGTTCTCTTGGTCCCATAGGAACAGGTGTAACATCTTCACTACAACAAGTGCTACCACCTGTTGTGGGAACTGGGTCGGAAGGATCATAAATAAATTGATCACTTTCTTCATCCAATGGTGGATTGATATTTAAAATACCATCACCCTTACAACCGTTAGCACTCCCATCACTGTGAATATAAAACTTTGTATATTTAGTTTCAGGAATTGGCCAGTCAGTTGCAGTTCTCCATTGATTTTTCCCCATTACAAAAACTTTTACAGAATCCTCTTTGTTTATCCCGTTATCAATCCCTTTAAGCCAATGGTCAAACCATTTTAATCTTTCATTAAATAAATCTATTTTGACGTTCTCCCCAAAATCAATATCTCCTGTTATTGTTTCTTCTCCGTCATTTGCCAAAAAATGAATCCATGGACCGATAATAACTTTTTGGTTCTCTTTACCTGGAGATAATCCGTGTTTTTTAACACCCATGTAATTATTTAAAGTACCTTGAAGAAAAACATCATACCATCCTCCCATTCCATAAGTTGGAACATTTACTTCATCGTAATTTGATTCTATAGGATTTAATTTTTTCCAATAATCATCATAGCTTGGATGACTCACCCAATCTTTCCAAATTTCCGAATCTCTCCCGGCTTTTTCATCCATATTAATTAAAGGTAAGTGCCATTGAATATCAGATTGGTGATTTGATTTTGGCATCCACAAATATTGCACTTGATTAGTTCTTGTATGCATTTGGATAGCGATCCATCTTAAATTAAAAGCTAGTTGAAATGCTCCTCCTGTATAGACCCAATTGTGATAAAAGTTAGAATAACCTACTTTTGGTGCCATTGCTTTTAAATATTTACTACGCAAAGGAGCTGCTTGCCATTGTACCATTGCAAGATAAGAGCCACCTATGGTTCCAATATTTCCATCGCACCATTCCTGTGAACCTATCCATTCCTGTGTGTCAAAACCATCCTCAGCTTCGTGCTTGAAAGGGTACCATTCACCATCAGAATCCCACCTTCCTCTAACATCTTGTAATACTACCCCATAACCTTCTTTAACTAAATATACTGCTTCTTTAACACTAGCTTCTACATTGCTATTATAAGGAGATCGTTGCAATATTATTGGGCAAGGTAATTTGTCTTCTGGGAGATAGATATCAGTTGTAAGTTCCACACCATCTCTCATAGGAACTTTGATGCCCATCATCATTTTCATTTTTATATCAGCAATATCTTTATCTGACTCCATAATTAATCCTTTGAAAAAATATTGATTAATATTAGTCATATTAATCATTCAAAGTCAAATAATTAGTTTGCTACTTTCTTTAGGAGTTCTAATGTTTTTGCAAGTAGAAAATCTGTCGGAGGTCTGTCTGACGGAGAAGAACCACGATGAGCCCACAATATTGAATTATTTTTACCAATTATAAATGCAGATGGAGCTGCAACTCCATCACCCAATATGTTAAATACTTCCCATTGTTGAGAAATTGTATATGTAGAATCTGAAATTATTTCAAATGTAGCACTAACTTCATCTATCATAGCTTGAGTATTTTCCTGATCATCCGTACTTATAGCAATAATATCAATTCCAAATCTTTTAAACAGGTTATGATTTTGTGACAACTCACCTAGTTGTGCTCTGCAAATACCTCAGAAATGACCTCTGTAAAATACTATAACTACTGCCTGATAATTTTCTAAAGAATTTTCAATAGCCATATCTAAACTATTATCTAAGTTTAAAGTAGTAGATTCACTTTGTAGTGTTTCAATAGTTTCCTGTTCAGAGGAACAGGCTATAAGTATTAAAGTAAAAAAAGATGCGAAAATGAGTAATTTTAGTTTAGACAAATTTAAAATAATCCTTAATATAAATCTTTGTATTTAAATGCTACGAAAGATAATATTATAAACAATAAACTGACAAATAACATTACTGAGACGCTTTCCAAATTTACTCCGTTTATCAAAGGTTCAGAATGTTTATAGTAATAAAAAACTGATAAATATTTTATATTTTCTATACTTTTTATCATAGGACTTATTGAATTAATGAAATAAGAAAGAACAGCTATACCAGCCGAAATGCCAAGAGTTGTAGATTTGTTTCCAGTAATTGACCCTATGAGTAATGAAAAACTTGCTATCGATAAGCTTAATAAAGTTAGATGAAATACAATTGCAGTTAAATTTTTCAGATCAAGTTCCAAATTAAATAAATTTGCAAAAATAAAGAAATTACTCCACAAAATAATAGATATAATTACTATTCTTGTAACCATAACTAGTATTTGTTGAAAAAGGTATTTGTTTTTTCCTATGGAAGTCGACATTACCATTTCTAATGTTTTGTTGTTTAACTCGCCCGCAACAATATGAGTGCCAGAGTTAATTCCCACTATTATTAACATGATTGGTCCCATTAGCCCAAATATTTCCAGATTAAGAAAACCAGCAAATGTACTCATATCCATACCTTCTGACCCCCCAAAAAAATACATTAATTCTTCTGGGAAATTTGCAAGTAGTTCATTCCATGTATCAATGTCTTCAGCAAATGAGCTATATGCATAAGATATGTAAAATCCTAATATGGTAATCCCTATAGTCCAATAAATTAAATTGTTTTTCATATCTCTTAAATTTTTAAGATATACATTTTTGAACATTAATACACCTAATAGTATGTAAGAAAAATTTCTTCTAAATCCGGCTCAATTATTCTTAAGTTATTCACTTTATATTTTGATATTGATTTGATCAGGTTATCTATATTCCCTTGCATATTAAATGTGACGATATTTTTATCGATATTTAAATTTGATATACCTTTGATTTTAGATATTTGTAATTTTTCCGGATATTTATCAAAATTTATTTCATATTTTTTAATTGTTTTGTTTTTTAGGTCTAATATTTGTTCTGATGCAATAATATTCCCATCTTTAATAATTCCAACTCTTTCACAAAGTTCTTCAATCTCATGCAATATATGAGATGATAATAGTACTGAACATCCTTCAGCATTGTATTCTTTTACTATATTTTGAAATTCTTGTTGTTTTAAAGGGTCAAGTCCGCTTGTTGGCTCATCTAAAATTGCAATGCTAGGTTTATTCATAAATGCCATGACTATACCTATCTTTTGTTTATTTCCTTTTGATAATGTGTTAATTTTTTTACTAAGATCTAAATCCAATCTATCGGCAAGAATATCTGTGTTATTTGTTTTCGCCTTTCTAAGATTTGATAGATATTTCAGATATTCTTTACCAGTTAAATTGCCATACATTTCAAATTCACCTGGAAGATAACTTATGTTTGACATTTCTATCTTAGATAAATTCAATAAATTTTTTGAAAATATCCTTGTTTCTCCGGAGCTAGATTGAATTAAGTTTAGCATTGATCTTAAGGTTGTTGTTTTGCCAGCGCCGTTTGGCCCCATTAATCCAAATATTTCACCTTCTTTAATATGAAATGAAACATTTTCTATTCCTTTTGTTTTTCCATAAAACTTAGTTAAATTGGAAACTTCAATTATATATTCATCTTTTGTTTTAGATGTCATTGTAAGTCAGAATGTAATAATAATTAATGATAGAATATTTCAGATAATATCATTTTTGTAATTTAAATAATATTTCAAAACATATTTAAATTACAGGAGAAAAGATACAAATGAAAAAATACAATTTAGTTTTTGTTGGTTGTGGTGCTATGGGCACTGAAGTTATAGATTATGTTGTCACTAATTTGAATTTTAAATTTAATATTAGTTTAATAATGGATAATGAGATAAATAACGCTGAAAAACTTTCATCCAAATATAATATATCTCCTATTATTACTGATGATATTAATATACTTTTAGAGATGCAGAATATTGATCTTATTATTGAAACAGCCTCAGTTCAGGCTGCGAATCAATATGCAAATGATTTAGTCAAAAAAGCCAATGTTGTTTTTGCTTCTGTAGGTGCGATGTCAGATCAGGTTTTTTATAATAACCTTTTAGATGATGCAGCCAAGTATAGTAATACTGTAATTATCCCCCCGGGGGCTATAGGAGGATTAGATGCAATTGATGCGGTTAAGGATTCAATTACATTTATAGAAATTATAACAACGAAATCTCCAGAGAGTTTATCTGGTGCCAAAGGATTTTCAGATTATGAAAATTATAAATTTACCTCACCTGAAGTTATTTATAGCGGAACTGCAACTAATGCTATTAAATTATTTCCCAAAAATTTAAACGTAGCAGTTACTTTATCTTTATTTGGACTTGGTCCAGATAAAACAAATGTGACTGTTGTTGCAGATCCTGATGTTAAAATGAATTGTCATAAAATTTATCTAAAAGGTCAATTTGGTGAAATGAGTTTTGATTTTAAATTAGAAAAATCTATTAAGAACCCCAAAACTAGTGCTTTGGCAGGACTTTCTATTATCAAAATACTAAAGGATTATTAATGCAAATATTATTTACATATATGAAAGGTGATTTGCCTGCAAAGATTTCATTTTTATATTTTTATATACCCGGGATTCTAATATTAATTGCTTTCGATAGATTTATAGTTGATGGAATTAATGATAATTTAAAATGGCTTGGATTTGCTTTTGCGTTTTGGCTGATAATAGGATCATATAAATCTTGTCAAAAATTTCTTATTAAAGACAAAAGTAAAATGATTTCAAGAATTCCTGTTTTAATGTTTAAAAGTTTAATTATGGTACATGCAGTATTGTACTATTTTTCCTTTTTCAGAGGGCGAAGTTTATTCTGATTTTGATCTTACAACAGCCTGCCCAACAATTCTGTTGATTTTATTTTGTGATATATGTTCAGTATTTATAATAGGAGATCCGTAGAGTTCCCATCCATTATTTAAAAATTCTGTAACTCTATCGCAAAATTCACTGTTATCAGGTCCGGTTAAAAGTTTGTATTCGATAATTTTTTTCATTTATTCAACTCCTGTTAATCTAGTTTTAAAAAT
Source organism: SAR202 cluster bacterium (assembly GCA_009391605.1). The sequence goes on along the minus strand of VFGQ01000046.1, from coordinate 523 downwards.
GAACTAAAATCAGGTGATGGTGACTTAATTTCCACAAACAATGTATCTTCAATTGCTTTTACTTTATGAGTTTGCCCTATAGGGTTTACCCATGTATCTCCGGATAATAAAGTTGTTGAATTATTTTCATCATATACCTCTAGTTTTCCTTCTACTACTACTCCAAGCGATTCATGATCATGCGTATGGTAAGGAGTTTCTGAATTAGCAGAGAGTTTCATTTTAATTGCACTCATATTTTGAGCTTCTTCCTGAATTTTTAGATATAATTCTCCACTAATTTCATTACCTTCTAAATTAGTTAATTTTTTATATTCTTCCATATTTCCACCTTTATGCCGAAGGTGAGATTCGAACTCACACAGGGTTACCCCTACTGGTTTTTGAAACCAGCGTGTCTACCATTCCACCACTTCGGCTTGTAACTATTAAGAGAGATATTATAACCAATATTAAATAATTTTTTAATATTATTTATTTAATTTTTTTATTAATTGATTAACTGAATTATCAAATAGTTTAT
>VFGQ01000100.1 GCA_009391605.1 SAR202 cluster bacterium | reverse complement strand
GCCTGCGGTGGTGGTGGCGGTGGCTGTGGTGGTGGTGGTGGTGGATGTGGTTGCGGCGGCGCTCACTAATTTATAACATTCTGAATACTTAAATATGGCTATTATATCTTTTATAATAAACTCTGAAATTTCTTTAGAATTTGCCAAAAAAGTCAAACAAAATAATGATTTTGAAATACATGGACTGGCAGTTGATAATTCCTTAGATTCAAAATTAAAAGATTCTAAAATTTTCACGAAAATTCACAAAAACATAAAGAACTTAGCATCTCATGACATTATTTTTATAGACTGTATGGTCAAATACAGAAATGAAATCATCCAAATTTTAACTAAAGAAAATGAAAAACAATTACTGCTTGTTGATTTTACTCCCGCAAAATCTAAAGCAATAGAATGGGCCAATAAAAATTTAAATAATAATATTAGTTATGTATCAGCTTTTTTGGTATCAAATAGAAATATTCAATATTCAAAATCTGAAAATATCTTTGAGGATCAAAAATGCTTATTAATGCCGGGAGGTAATGTTAATGATTCTTACTACAAGGTACTTGTTCAAATAATAGAAAATATAGAAATGAATCCATATTTTATAGAACCACAAGAATTTGACAGCTACTATGCTGCTACAACTTTAATACCAAAACTAATTTCTTTTTCATTAATAAAAAAAATCGAATCTTCAAGTTCGTGGGCAGAAATGTCAAACTTGGCCAATGAAGAATTTGGTAATTTAACCATAGGAAGTACAACAGATGCAGAAGATATATTTGAAATATTAAATTCTACTACTGACTTATCAAAACATTGGATGAAAGAAATATTTAGTGAAATATCAATAATAAATAATAAAATCTCAGCAGGTGATCAAAATTTGCTAGATTACCTAATTAATGGGTGGGAAAGTCGAATGAGATGGGAATTAGGAATAACTGGCAGCAATGAAAATAATTCCTCTCCAAATATACTATCATCCGGACAGGCCATGGCTGGATTTTTAGTATCCGAAAATTTAGTACAAAAAAATATTGACCGGGAAAAAGACAAATCTAAAGATATATGGAGATACAAAAAAACAAAGTGATAAATTGAGAAAAATAATATCCAAACCGCAAAATATTAATTCCACTATTAGAATTTCCGGAGACAAATCTATTTCACACAGGGCTGCAATACTTAATGCAATGGCTGAAGGAACAGCTGAAGTTGAAAATTTCTGTGTTGGAGATGACCAGGAATCTGTAATAAGATGCCTGAAATCATTAGGTACAAAGATAACTCATACTATCAATTATAAAGATAATCATCCAATTCACTCTTTCACAATAATTGGCAATGGTAAAAATGGATTCAAAGAACCAAAATCTCCATTAGATTGTGGTAATAGTGGAACATGCATGAGATTGATAAGTGGATTATTGGCAGGTCAAAAATTCAATACTTTGGTTATTGGTGATGATTCACTTAGTAAAAGACCTATGAACAGAATAGCTAACCCCTTAAAACTAATGGGAGCTAATATAAGACCCTTAAATAATTTCTCAAAAGATGAAATAAGGGCGCCATTTGAAATTAAAGGATCTAATTTAAATAGTATAAATTATAAAAGCCCTGTATCAAGTGCTCAAGTAAAATCATGCATTCTTATCGCAGGAGCATATGCTGATGGGATTACTACAATTACAGAACCTTCAAAAAGTAGAGATCATACAGAAAGGATGATGAAAGCTATGGGTGCTGAAATAGAAATTACTGATAAAAAAATATCGATAGAAAATTCAAAACTCACAGCACAAAATGTTGTGATTCCTGGAGATATTAGTTCCGCAGCATTTTGGATAATTTTAGCAGCTTGTCATAAAAATGCAGAATTATTCATACCCAATATAGGCTTAAATCCTACTAGAACAGGAATACTTGAAGTACTTACTAAAATGGGAGCTAAAATAGATATATCAAATCAAAAAACTGAATTAGGTGAACCAAGAGGAGATTTAACTGTACAATCCAGCAACCTTACAGGTATCACTATTGAGGGAAGTATAATTCCAAAAATCATTGATGAAATTCCAATACTTTCTCTGGCAGCATGTTTTGCTTCAGGTGAAACTGTTATTAAAGATGCTCAAGAACTAAGGGTAAAAGAATCTGACAGAATAAAAGCTACAGTTCAAGGATTATTTAAATTAGGTGCAGATATTTCAGAAACAGAAGATGGAATGATAATCAAAAACAGTCCAAACCTGAAAGGATCAGAAGTAAATAGCCATGGAGACCATAGAATTGCAATGATGCTTGGAATTTCGGGATTATTAACAGAAGGTCAAACTATAATCACAAATGCCGAAGCTGCCAATATTTCTTATCCTAATTTCTGGGATCAAATTGACAATTTTTAATATTATATTGATATGAATAAAAAAAATACAATATTTCTTATATCAGGGCCTTCTGGTGTTGGGAAAGATACTGTAATAAAAACTTTAAATGAATCTAATTCAAATATAAAAAACATTGTAACTATTACAACAAGAAAAATAAGAGTAAATGAAATTAATAATAAAGACTATATTTTTGTAAATAAAAAAGAATTTGAAAATTTAATAAAAAAGAATAAATTAATTGAATGGTCAGAAGTTTATGGAAATTTTTATGGAGTCCCTAAAGATCAAATTGATCAAAATTTAAAAAATCAAAAGAAAATAATTATTAAAACTGATATACAGGGCGTTAAAAAATTAAAACAAAAATTCATAAATGCAACAACTATTTTTATTATGCCACCTGATGTAAGAACATTACTAAACAGATTAAAATCGAGAAAAACAGATTCTGTGGAAGATATAACAAAACGATCTAATATAGCAATCAAAGAAATAGAAGAAAAAAATATGTTTGATCACATAATTATCAATAAAGATGGAGATTTAATTAATACTATCAATCAAATAAAAAAAATTATTTTAAATTAATTTCCTTTAATATTCTTTAACAAAACTTTTGTCTCTTCCAAACCAATTTCATATATAAGATCTAATGGTAAAGACATATAATTAGCATAATTATATTTTCTTTTTATATTTTTCTTTAATTCTCTCACCTTACTAACAACAAGAAATTCATCCAACATATTATCTGTAATCAGTTTTGGCATTTGTTCCCATTTACCATCTACAGACATTCTGTACAGTTTATCTGCTATGCCTTCCCAATTATGAATTTCCATTACTTTTCTATAACTTTTTGTTGAGGCATAAAATGCTATCTGAGATCTTAGTTGTTCAATTTTTTTCTGAATTTTCTTATCTTCATTACTAACAATTAAAAATCCACCAGTTGTTATCATAAAATCATTTTTTAATTTATTATATTTTTTACCAATAATAATTTCGGGCAATAAAACTTTCTGAATATATTTTTTTGTGCTAAATCCATGCAATATCACACCATCACTAATATCTCCTGACAAAGAGGCCATTTTAATATTAACAGCTGCCAAGCAAATTTTTGGAAAATTGAATTTAATTGGCCCAGGATTAAAAAAGGGAATCATAAGATTAATTTTATAATATTCTCCATTAAAATTTAACTCTTTTCCATTTTGCCAACATTCCCATATCTGATTAATACATGAAATGAGTTCTTTCATTCTTTTAATAGGAGGATGCCACTCAGAAGAAAATCTCCTAACCACATGACCTCTGACTTGGCTCCCTAATCCCATGTAGAATCTTCCCTGAGACATTCTTTGTAAATCCCATGCAATATATGCTAAATCCATTGGACTTCTAACAAAGGCAAGAGCAATTGACGACAGCAAATCTACTTTATTAGTAGTCTCTGAAGCGATAGACAATGGTAAAAAAGGATTTGATTTTGTTTCATTAGAAGTAACAAAGTCAAATCCTAATAATTCAAATAATTTACTTCTACTGCTTACTTTATCTGGTAATATAATTTCGTCGGGGTTTCCATTTAACGATAAATTTATATCAGAAATATTTATACCTATTTTCATAAAATTCTATATAGTGATGTAAAGATATTAAATTCTATTATAAAATTAAATTATGAACTATAAAAACATAAAAACATCAATAAATAAACAACTATTAGAAATTTATATAAATCGTCCTGATAAAATGAATGCAATTAATCCTGAAACTAGCATGGAACTTAAGCATATATTTGAACAATTTAAATCAAATGATAATTTAAAAGTTGCAATTTTGTCCGGTTCAGGTGAAAAAGCTTTCTCAGCTGGTAATGATTTAAAACATATCAGGTCAGATTCTGATCCAAAAGTACCATTTGGAGGAATTACGTCAGATTACATATGTTACAAACCTATTATTGCTGCAATAAATGGATTTGCATTGGGCGGTGGATTAGAAATAGCACTTTCATGTGATATATTAATAGCTTCAGATAAATCTACTTTTGGTTTCCCTGAACCTAAAGTTGGATTATTTGCAGGAGCAGGAGGAGCAGCTAAACTTGCAAAACTTATACCTCAAAAACTTGCATTGAGCCTCTTGTTAACTGGTAAATTAATAAAAAGTACAGAAGCTAAAAACATAGGTATAATTAGTGAAATAGTACCTGCAAAAGATGTATTAAATAGAGCAAGAGAAATTGCTAATGAAATTCTAAAATGCTCACCTCTTGCTATTTCCGCAACAAAACAAATCATTTACAATGAATATCCTACTGACTACGATCCTGATGATATTGAGAAGAAATACTCAGAAGTCATCAAACTAAGGAATAGTAATCACTTTAATATTGGCAAAAAAGCATTTGCTAATAAAGAAGACCCCGCCTGGGATTAATTCATAATTCAGTTAAAAAATTTAAGCCATGAAAGAAATTAATATAATTCCAAAAAAGTATTTTATTGAAATAAAACCTGATATGAGTAATCATAATTTCGATGGTTTGATATATATACATTTTGATACCAATAATAAATTAAATGAAATAATTCTAGATAGTGTAAAACTAAAAATTCTGAAGTGCGAATTAATTATAGAAAATAAAGAATTAAATTTAACAGACTTTCATACTACCGATTCAAATCTAATAATAAATCATAAAATATCAAATAATACTTCAGCAACTTTGAAAATTCATTATAAAGGGAAAGTATCCGACGATTTAAAAGGTTTATATTTCAGTTCATATAATTCAAATAATAAAAAAGAAATTCTATTAAGTACACAATTTGAACCTACAGATGCGAGAAAAGTAATTCCATGTGTTGATCACCCAAATTACAAAGCAATTTTTTCATTAAAATTAATTATCCCAACTAAACTAAATGCAATATCAAATATGCCTGTAATAAATGAGAAAGCCATTTCTAAATCTTTAAAGGAAATTGAATTTTCAAAATCTCCAATTATGTCTACTTATCTGTTATTCTTTGCTATCGGGAAAATATCTTCAAAAGAAATTAAAACTAAACAAGGAGTATTGATAAGAGTATGGGCAACAGATAATAAAGAAAAATTTAGTGATTTTGCTCTTGAAACATCTGTTAAATTACTAGATTATTTCGAATCATATTTCGGAATAAAATACCCGTTGCCAAAATTAGATCATATAGCAATACCTGATTTTGCTGCAGGTGCTATGGAAAATTGGGGTTGTATTAGTTACAGAGAAAA
>VFGQ01000108.1 GCA_009391605.1 SAR202 cluster bacterium | reverse complement strand
ATTACTGTTCTTGGTTTTACTGAAGAAAAAGAAATATTTTATGGGACAGCTAGAGAAGCATGTCGGGGATTTCCAGCAAATGTTAATGTATCGGCAGCTGTTAGTTTTGCTGGCATAGGTCCTGACAAGACTCAAATTCGTATTATTGCAGTTCCTGGTCTTGAACGAAATTGTCATGATATTGAAGTAGAAGGTGAATTTGGACGATTAGCAATACATATAGAGAATATTCCAACGGAAAATCCGCGTACTGGAAGATTGACAGTGATGTCAATTATTAGAACTCTCCAAGATATTATAGATCCTTTGCAGGTAGGAACTTAACATTCATTAACATATTTAAATAATTTTAAAAGAATTCTGAATTGTTGCACTGCTTAATAATTCAATACCTTGCCTTACAACGTTTGTTTGATTAGACAAATCATAAGGCTTCCCAATAGTTCTTCCAACAAAATTATTGGTAACAATAGTTCTTGGGATTTTCATCTGTTCTATTAAATGCATAAATGATTTTACAAAAAAACATACTGTTGACAGTCCCATTGATTCAAAAATTCTTGAAACATGTCCGACCGACATGTGACAAACAGGTCAGGCTGCTACAAGTAATACTGCATCTACATTATGTGATTTAAGCATTTGTGCCCATTTGGGTGCATAAGTTTTTATAATTGCTGATTGTTGTGATGCGCCAACAAATGAATAAAAGTTATTTGTATATGAAGCAAATACACCTTCTTGATGTAAATTTTTAAGGATTTCATATGGAAAAACAACATTTGGATCTTTTTCTGCAGCTCTTATATCATAACCTGGATGTCTAATGGATAATTTTTCTTTAGAAATATTATTTGGTATTTCAGCTAAAATTGGAGGTGATTTCAAAAATTCACTAATTTTATTAATAGCATTTTCTTGTGTCATACCTCTAGGTTGTATTGGATCGTCATCTTTACAAAATACCCCTCCGGCAGAAATCAAAGATAATTTACTTTTTTTTAATGGTTTACTGAATTCAGTCCATGGAGTGTCTTCATATGTATATTTATCATTTTTCGACTTTGGTAAATAACCTTTGATTTGGGAATTAAATATCAATTTTTTCATTTCACTGAATTCATCTTTATCAATATCATCAACAATTACATTAAGTAATTCTTCAATAAAAATAGTAAATTCATTTTCACTAATATTTTTCCCCCCTAAATATTTAAAAAACAAATTATTTCTAGAACCGTAAAAAAAAGAATTTTTAAATTCTTCTAAAGTTTCATTATTTGATTTGTAAGTATTTTTGTTTTTTTTCATTTGTTTAAAATTAAATATATATATAGATTTTACAAAATTATAATATTTAAATAATTTAAATTTTCATAATCCCGCTTATTATAGTTATAGCTTGCCCGGTTATATTGATACGATCCCCATTAATTTCAAGATTTAATTCTCCCCCTCGTTTTGATGCCTGGTATGCTGTCAGGTTTGTTTTATTAAGTTGATCAGACCAATAAGGTGCAAGTGTAGAATGTGCAGAACCAGTAACTGGATCTTCTGAAATTCCATCTCCTGCACAAAAAAATCTTGATATGAAATCATATATTGGATTGTTTGATTTGGCTGTAACAATAATAAAATTTTTGTACTCGAGCAAATTGTTGAAGTTTGGTTTCATATTGATTATAGTTTTTTCATTTTCATATACCAGCATTAGATCTCTTGATTTACGAGCATAAATTGGTTTTATGGAAGACAGACTGTTGAATACAAAATCGGGAATAGTTTCTAATTCGATTTCATCACCTGGACGAGATGGAAAATCCATTGTTAGAAATGAATCATTTTTTTTAACTCCTAAGGGGCCTGCAAATTTTGTATCGAAAGTAATTTCATCTGATGTTTGATCAATTTCTTTGAAATAAATTTGTGCACTTGCTAGTGTTGCATGGCCGCAAAGATCAATTTCACTCATAGGAGTAAACCATCTTAAATAAGGATTTTTCCCAGGTCTTAATAAGACATAAGCGGTTTCTGATAAGTTCATTTCAATTGCAATATTTTGCATCAATTGATCATCTAATTCTTCTTCAATAATCAGAACAGCTGCCGGATTTCCCTTAAATGCCTTTTTGGTAAATGCATCAACTTGCCAAAATCTAAACTCTTTCATTACATTTCCTCTTTTTTTGGATAGTTATAGATAGTTTGTTTTGTTAAATAGAATGTTTAGAATTATTTAAATACTTAAGATTCTTATACCAACAGATTTAAATAACATTCAAATCTTTGAATATAGTGGCAAGTTCAATTATTCCTTCATAATTTTTTTCTACAGGTTCAAATGCAAAACATAGCCTAGCCATATTCTGGCCATCACCATTAGGGGCAAACATATCTCCTGCTATGTAACCAACTCCTCTATTAAAAACTTCATTTCTAACTTCAGAGATATCAGTGCCATCAGTCATTTCAAACCAAGTGTAACACCCTCCCTTGGGAGATGACCATTTAGAATTAGTATCTGAAAATGCTTCTAATAAACCTTTTTCCATAGCTTCTTTTTTATCTTTCAAGATTTTGTCGTAAGTATTTTTATGTGTTTCAAGGTTGTTTCTTAAAAATCCGTCAATTGCATAAGCAGTAAATTGATTGGGACCAGACCCTACTTTTACAGATAAAATTCTATCTATAACTTCATCGCTAGCAGTAAAGTAACCCATTCTAAGTCCCGGGGCTATAAGTTTAGAAAATGTACCGACATAAATTACCATTCCAGAATCATCTAAAGAAGCAAAAGCCGGTTCAGGAGATCCTTCAAATCTATTATCTATATAACAATCATCTTCAAGAATTGGAATTCCATACTTGTGACAAATATTAATTATTTCAATTCGTCTGGATTTAGGAAGAGTTGACCCTGTCGGATTTTGATGTTCTGGGATAGTATAAAGCATCTTAGGTATCACACCATGTTTATTTTTTATATTTAGGATTGTATCTTCTAATTTTTCTGGTATTAATCCTTGCTCATCCATAGGAGATCCGACTATATTTGCGTCATAGTGAGTAAGCTGTTTTGTTGTACCCATGTATACATATTGTTCTGTAATTACATAATCCCCAGGATTAATAAGAGCCTGGATAATAAACCCATTTGCTTCTCCTGATCCATTACACAAAACGATAGAATCCTTATCAGCTTTAATGCCCCTATCGCCATATATTTTATTTGCAGTAAATTCCCTAAGAGATTCATCTCCTTGAATATGAGGGTAATATGCCATTTCAATAGAAACTTTTTCTAAATCTGCATCAACTTTAGATTTCAAACCGTCAATTAAACCATACATAGGGACAGCTTCAAAAGGTGGGTAAGCTATAGCAAAATCATATTTTGCGTGATTAGTTATTACTCTTTCAGCATCAGTTGATTTTTCTGACCATAGATTATCAAAATTAAAATTACTTGATGTACTCATATATCCTCCATTCTCGTAAAAAGTATTTTCCATTATGATAGAAATTAAATTATTAATCAAATAATTTAATTAAATATCTTAAATATGACTTGTACTTGCGTGGACTTAATATAACAAAATTGGTCTTAATAGTTATAATTGATTATACAAAGTAGGTTATTAATTTTGAAAATAGTATGTTTGAAAATAATTTTTCTTTTACCCTTGGTTCTCTTGGCTTGTTCCGGGTCTTCAGATGTTATTGAAGAAGTACATAAGGAAGTAATTAAACATTCAGATGAAAAGATTGTTAATCAAGTTTCGCCATCAAAAGAAAATTTAGCTAAAGAACTTTCAGCCACTTGTTCACTTGATTCCCAAAAATCCAAAATATTCTGTGAGAGTCATCGTACTGCAGTGAAATCAAATTTGAAATGGACATATAAAGATAGATGGGATGGCAATGATAATTTTGAATTTGAACTTTATTCTCCTATAGAAGTAAAAACTTTGGTTATTTTGGAAGAATGTATTGAAAATTCTTGTAATAAAATAGAAATTTTAATCGACACATCTCATTTAGTTACTGATGCAAAAAATAACGGCAAAGATCAGAAGCATGATGATGGCGGTGAAGTTGCTCCAAAAAACAACAGTAAAGATCAGCAGAATGATGATAGTAAGAAAAATACTGATATGAATAAAAAAGCTAAACAAGATAATGGAGCCATTACACAAAATAAAAAAAATAAAGATGGTTCCCCATTAAAATTACCTGAAATTGTAGCAAATCGTTTTTGGGGTTCATGGGGAAGGCATTGCGAAGAATCAGGGCCTGTATCATTCACAAATTCTCCTATGCATATGAATGATATAAAATTCTTAACTCCATACGGCCAAGTTGTTGGAGCTCATATTACTCCTATTGATCATATGTATTTTGAACCTTTTAACAAAGATCTCGGTCCTGATATATATGAAGTTCGTGCGATACAAGATGGAATTATTTACGATATTGGAAAAAGAGAAATAATGACTGACACTGGTGAAAAAAAAGATTTTGTAGACTGGAGATTGGATATTGCTCACAATTGTACATTTACTAGTTACTTTGATTTAATGACTTCAGTTATACCTGAAATTGAAAAAGCTTATGAGGATCAACAATCTGGTAGAGAATTTAATGGATTAATAATAAAAGCAGGGCAATTATTAGGATATATGGGAGGGCAGACATTAGATTTTGGAGTTTATGATTATGAAATAGTATTACCTGGATTTATTACACCATCTATATATGGGAATGAATATTGGAAAGTACATACGGTTGATCCATTCCAGTATTTTCCTGACGATATTAGTAAAAAATTATTAAAAAAAATGATACGAACTATTAAACCGCAAGCTGGTAAAATTGATTATGATGTTGATGGAACTTTATCTGGGAATTGGTTTGAAGAAGGCACTAATGGATATGGTGGTAACAATTGGCAAAATTATTGGATTGGACATTTGTCAATTGCACCTCATGAAATAGACCCTTTGTATTGGAGGGTAGGTATTGGACATTTAGAAGTATACAATAATTCTTTTTTAATTAAAGGAAACGTTGATCCTCTTAAAGTTAAAATTAATTCTGGTATTGTGATTTATGAGCTTTATCAGGAGAGAAAGTATAAAAATGATTATAATTATGAGTGGTGGATCGATCCAAAAAAAGAAGATGATGTTTACGGGGTTCAATATTGGGGAAATTCTAAAGGGATTATAATGTTTCAAATGTTAGAAAACAGATTATTGAAATCAGAGGTTTTTATTGGCAAATCAAAAGAAGATGTTGTTGATTTTACTGAAAATGCAAAATTATATGAAAGATAATTTGGTTTTTTTAATTCATTATGGAATTAATATAAATTTCAGACTATGCTTTTCTTAACCGGATTGATTTAGGTGTTATTTCTAATAATTCATCACTCATAATTTCTAAAGCACGTTCCAAAGTTAGTTTAATCGGAGGAGTTAAATTTAATGAATCATCAGCTCCGGAAGCACGCATATTAGTAAGTTGTTTGCCTTTTGTTGGATTAACTTCTAAATCTGTTCCCTTACTTACATTTCCTATAACCATTCCTTTGTAAACATTAGTATTAGGTCCAATGTATAAAGTACCTCGGTCCTGTAAATTATATAATGCATAACCTAAAGCTTTTCCTTCTGCCATAGAAACCATTGCTCCCATTTCAGTTCTCTTGATTTCTCCTATATGTTTTCTGAAGCCTATAACTCTCGAAGACATTATTCCTTCTCCTCGTGTATCTACAATAAATTCTGTTCTAAATCCTAGAAGGCCTCTTGTGGGAATTTCAAAAACTATCCTAGTGTTAGCATTTGTAGTTTTCATTTCATTCATAATGCCTTTTCGTTTAGATATTTTTTCAATAACTATCCCAGACATTCTTTCAGGTATATCAACAGTTAGTTCTTCAAAAGGTTCGTGAATTTTATTATCTATTGTTTTAAGTATTACTTTTGGTTGAGATACTTGAACTTCATAACCTTCTCTCCGCATATTTT
>VFGQ01000021.1 GCA_009391605.1 SAR202 cluster bacterium | reverse complement strand
TAAAATCCAAGACACAATATCAATTTGTGCATCTTCTTTATCTCAACAATTTTTGCTTAATTTGTTGGATTATGAACAACTAGCTATAGAAACAAATTTGAATGCAGTTAAATCATCAAAGGAATCTTTAATATCAAATTTAGAAAACATCCCACAATTAAACTGGATACAGACTGGTGGAGCTTTTTATGCATTTATAGAACTGAAATATAATATAAATTCCTGGGAATTTTCAAAAAGTTTAATTAATTTAAAATCTGTTTTAGTTCTTCCCGGGTCAATTTTTGGTTCAAAATGGAAATCATATATACGTCTAGCATATGGAGCTTTAGATAGGAATGATGTAGATGAAGGAATGAAGAGGATAAAGTCATTTATAGATGAAACCACTTAATACTTTCTTAATTATTTTCATAGATAATAGAATTAATGACAAAAAAAATACTTATAATTGAAGATGATAAAAGTGTAGCACAATTAGTTTCTACTTATTTCTTGAATGAAAAATGGAACGTTAATGTTATACATAATGGGGAAGACGGGTTGGAAAATGCATATGAAAATTCCTATGATTTAATTGTATTGGATCTAATGTTACCAAAATTATCTGGATTAGAATTTATTAAAGAATATAGATTGGAATTTAATACTCCTGTTATTATGTTGACGGCTCGGATAACAGAAATCGATATTGTTAAGGGTTTAGATCTTGGAGCTGATGACTATGTTACTAAGCCTTTTAGTCCAAGAGAATTAGTTTCACGAGTTAAAGCTGTTTTTAGAAGGATAGAAAAACAAAATTTATTTGCTGAAAGAAAATCTATTCAGATTAAAAATTTAAATATTGATATAGATTTACAGAAAGTTAAAATTAATGACAAAAAGATTGATTTGACACCAAAAGAATTTGAAATCCTTAAAAACCTTTGTTCATATCCAGGTAAAATTTATTCAAGACAAGAAATTATCGATACTTCTTTTGGAATGGATTTTGATGGCTTTGATAGAACTATAGACACACATATTGCAAATTTACGTAAAAAACTTAGAATTGCTGATAATCATTATGAATATATAGAATCTGTATATGGTTTAGGATATAGGCTTATTGATGAAGAATAATTTGTCTAAATTATTAAATAGTTTGGTTTTTAAAATTACTGTATCTTTTTCAGTGGTTTTGGTAGGTACTTTATTATCTTTAGGTGTTTATTTACAACATGTATCTAATATTGAATCTCAGAAACTTCAAAATGAATTAAATCAACTTAAATCAGAAAGAATTCAAAGATTATTAGATTCAGTTACTAATAATGGCCAAACTATAAATTTAAGAGAAGTTCAAAAAAAATTAATAGAATATGCAACAATTACGGGCACTAATATTAAATTATATGATGAAAATAATATTGAAGTTTTTGACACATCAAAAGGGTATAATTTGCAAAACAAAAAACGAAATCCTATATTTAAGATTATTCCTACATCATTAGGTGGAATGGTTGTTGAAGTAAATCAACCTAAATTAGTTTCAATTCAAGCAATATCTGCTACTGATACTCAAGAGGATCTATTAATAGTTGATCCTCCTGTAAATGTAAAAAATCAGATTATTAAATCAGCAGCAATTATTGCAATTCTTTCTATAATTACTTCAATTGCCCTTATATGGATAATTTCCAGGAGAACCTTAAATCCAATAACTAATATTGTTAATACATCAAAATATTTAAGTAAAGGTGATTTTACAAAAAGAATTGACCAGTCAGTTTCTGGAGAATTAAGCGAAATAGTAACAGCATTTAATTATATGGCATCTGAATTACAAAAATTAGATGAACAACGTAAGATTATGATAGCAGATATTGCCCATGAATTAAGGACTCCAATGACTAATCTGAAAGGATATATTGAAGGATGGTCAGATGGAATAATTAAACCTGATAATGAAACATTGAAAATTCTTGATTATCAGGTGAATACATTATCAAAAATTATAGATGATTTAAGTACTATATCTTTAGCAGAATCTGGAATGCTTAATTTGAATATTTCAGAATTAGATCTTAATCATAAAATTTCTGAAATAATAAATAATTTTAAATTAAGATCTAAGAGCAAAAATATAAACATAATAAATAATATAAATTCAGATATAACAATTAATTATGATCCCCAAAGGTTTACACAAATAATAACTAATATTTTAAATAATTCCATCCTCGCTATTGATGATGGTGGAGATATTTCTTTTGATACTTCAATAAATAAAAATATATTAATATTAAAAATTAAAGATAATGGGATGGGTATTCCCAAAGAAGAATTACCATATATTTTTGACAGATTTTATAGGGCTGATAAATCTAGAAATAGACAATCTGGTGGAAGTGGATTAGGGTTATCTATTGTAAAATATTTAATTGAATCTCATAATGGTACTATTAATATTAATAGTGAATTATCTAAAGGAACTGAAGTATTAATATCTATAAAGAAATTTAATACTAATTTATGATTGTAGGAACCTTAATTCTTAATCCCACAAAAGATAGTATAATTTCCCTTGCCAAAGGTAAATTTGATTTCATGTTATTAGATTTTCAACATTCAGCTTTTACCTGGGAAACTGCAAATTTTGTTATTGAAACTGTTTATACATACACAGATAAAAAAATTTGGATAAGAGTTTCAAATAATAATTTTGCAGATATTAACAAAGCATACGATATTGGAGCAGATGGTGTAGTAGTTCCTTTGATTAATACAATGAATGATTTGAAAAATTGTATTAATGCTGCCAGATATAAACCCCTTGGCAATAGAAGTTGGGGACCAGTGAGATTAAGGGAAAATTATCATTCATATGAAAATTATTTTAAAAATGCTAATTCTTCACAACTCCTTTTTCCTCAAATTGAATCATTACAAGGTTTAAATAATTTACCTGATATGTGTACTCTTGATGGATGGGACGGGGTAATGATTGGCCCTTCTGATCTTGCAATTTCAATGGGTGAAGTACCAAATTTTCCACCAAAATCACAATTAGTAAAAGATAAAATGGAAGAAATTATCACTATTTGTAAAAATAATAATAAAATACCCGGTTTATTTGCAGGATCTTTGGATGTAGCTAAAGAATTTGTTTCTAAGGGTGCAGAATGTTTTACTTACGGATCTGATTTAGAGTTCTTAGATGAAGGAACTAAAAATTCTTTCGATAACTTATACGACTCTATGAAGTAAATTGTCGTTACCATTTTTTAAATGTTCAATATTTTCTATTAATATTTCAGGTATTACTGTTTCATAATTTGGAGTTTCACCTGCAGTATGTGGAGTAATTATTACGTTTTCAAAATCCCATAAAGGGTTATTTATATCAAGAGGTTCTGTAGATAAATGATCTAATGCAGCACCTTTAATTTTATTATTCTTCAATGCTTCAATTAAATCTTGCTCATTTACACATCCCCCTCTGGCAACATTTACCAAATATGAAGTGTCTTTCATATTGTTAAACACATCTTTGTTTATGATTTGATTAGTTTCTTCATTTAAAGAACTGCTTATAACTAAAAAGTCAGCTTCTTTTACAGCTTCATGAAGTTTACTAGTATGTAAAAGTTTATCGGTATAATCTGATTGTATATTTGTATTTCTTTTAATACCAATAACATTCATATCAAAACTTTTACAAAATTTAGCTATAGTAGTACCAATATCTCCAAGACCAAATATAACTACAGTTTTACCATTAATTTCAGATTGTCTTTCTAAAGGATCAGATATAAACGGAGCCCAAAATTTTTTTAATTGATTATCTCTTGCAATATGTAAGAAACGTGAAAGAGCTAATATAAGACTAATAGTGTGTTCTGCGACAACTATTCTGTTTAAACCTACTGCATTACAAAGTTTAATATTATTTTTCTTTAATTTATCTAAATCATAACCATCGTAACCCACGCCTGTAAGCTGAATATATTTTAAATTTTTTGCCTTTTCAATCAGCTCATTTTGCCATAAACCAGATATTACTAATACTTCTGCGTTTTCGATATTATTTATTAGGTCATCATAGTTATATACCTGAAATGATTTTTGAGGAGGGTTAAGTTTTTTAAATCCAATATCCAATTGATAATTTGCATGAGCAAATAATACGAATATATCATTCTTTGATTCAAATTTGGTCATTTTTATTACTCCCGTGGATGTTTTTTAAATGTTTGTATATTGGAAGATCTATTATATTGTTTTTATATTTAAAGGTCCCAATACCCTCTGAGGTTAATTTTTCAAATTTATTTATTATAAAAATGATTTCATCTTTATTATATTCTGATGCATTAAAAATATCATTGATGATATCTAATTGAGTTGGATGTACTGCAAATTTTGCTTTAAAACCCATTGATTTAGATATTATACATTTCTCTTTAAATATATTTATATTATTTATATTTAATTCGGGAGTATCTATTGGGTAGCAAGATAAAGATAATGAATCATATACAAACCGTAATTTAATATAATCAATTAATTTGTCTGCTTCTTCACTATCAATATTTAAACTTAAACCAAGATCATATTTCCCAAATGCTATTTTAGTAATGTTATTATCTTGAATAATTGATCTTAAATTGTTAATCCCATCAATACTTTCAATCAATGGGATTACAGATATTTTTTCAAGTTTACTTTTATTTATATATTTTATTACATTTTTAACTGATTGAGCATTTCTAACATCTGGAATGATTAATCCATTAAAATTAAGTTCAGTGAGTTTTGTTATTTGTAATTCAATATCTAAGTATGAAGTGTCAATACGAGGAATAATGATTTTATCTTTAACTGAAGTTGATTTTAACAAATTTAATATATTTTCTAATGCATTATGTTTTTCATTGTCAGGTACTGAATCTTCAAGATCAGGTACTATAACAGTAGCATTGCTATTAATAGCATTATCTATATATTTTTGTATGTTAGAAGGACAAAATAAATATGAACTCATGATATTATAAAATTTCTGTTTAGTTTAGGTATTATGAATAGTAGGCAAATTATAAATCTAGATTCAATAATAAAATTACATGCTAAAGAAAATCCATCTAAAACTGCATTAATTTTCGTTGATATAGATAAAAATATTGAAGAAACAGTTACATATCATGAATTAGATATTTTAATATCTAAAACTTGTAATTATTTAAAAGAAAATAATTACAAGAAAAATGATAAATTATTAATTCATATTCCAAATTCTATTCCTTTTGTTATTTTATTATTAGCTTCTTTTAGAATGGGCATTGTTGCGGTAACAACAAATCCTAACTTAACTATCAGGGAACTAAATTATCAATTCAAACAATCTGATTCAAAAAACATAGTTTCTTTTCAATCTAATCAAAATAATAATACTTCTTCATTAAATATCATACTTAATGACAATACTCTTGTTGATTTTATTAATTTAATTAATAAATTTGATAATAAATTTGTACCTGAAAATGTAAATTTAACTGATGAGGCGACTATCTTATTCACATCGGGGACAACAAATTTACCTAAAGGAGTAATTTCTACTCACTCCAATTACATAAATAAAATCAAAAGTGTTAGCAGTATATTAAGATTAAATTCAGATGACAGACATTATTTAACTTTGCCATTGTTTCACACAAATGGTCAATATTCATTACTTGCCGTTCTCTTAAAAGGCGGATCTGCTGTCATATGCTCCAGGTTTTCAGCAAGTAACTATTTTAAAATTGCAGTTAAATACAAAGTAACTTTAAGTACGTTATTTGCATCTACTATAAGAATGTTATTAATTTCAAAAAAATATAAATATGAACAAAATAATAATATTAGACTTATTATGTTTGCACAGTCAGTATCCGAAGAAGAATTAAAACAATGGCAGAATAGATTTGAAATTAATTTAATACAAATTTATGGTATGAGTGAAACCACAGGAATGATTTCTGCGAATCCTATAATCAATCCAAAAAATATGAGCATGGGAAAAATTCTTGATATCTATAAATATAGAATATTGAATGAATATGGAAAAAATACAAATCCATTTGAAGCAGGAGAGCTTGTAATACTTGGGAAACAAAAAGAAACCTTAATGAAAGGGTATATAAATGAAGATGAAGCAACATTGCAAACCATAGTTAATAATGAATTATATACAGGTGATATTGTCTACAAAGATAATGAAGAGTTTATATATTTTGTAGATAGAAAAAATGATGTCATAAAAAGAAGTGGCGAAAATATTTCAACTATTGAAATTGAACATGTTATTTTAAATCATTCTAAAGTAAAAGAAGTAAGTGTTATTGGATATCCTGATAAGATCATGGATTATAAAATTTTCGCTTTTATAATTCCAAAAAATAAAGAAATAAGCACTAAAGAAATTAAAGAATTTTGTAAAATAAATTTAGTTTCTTATAAAGTACCAGAAAAAATAATATTTGTTGATAAATTTCCATTAACACCTGTAGGAAAAATTCAAAAATATAAATTGAAGGAGAAATATAAATAATGTTTTATGAAGTAACAGAGAAAAACGATTGGTTAACACATTTTAAAAGCCTGATTGTTCCAAGACCAATAGGCTGGATAAGTTCAAAAAATAATGACGGTCAAATAAATTTAGCTCCGTATAGTTTTTTTAATGCAATAGCTACGATTCCACCTATGGTTGTAATAGGACCTGGTGGTTACAGTAAATCTGGCAATAACAAGGATACTTTGTTAAATATAAAAAATAATCCTGAATTTGTATGTAATTTTGTTAGTTGGGATGTAAAAGATATTATGAATGAATCATCATATTCTTTTGATAATAATGAAAGCGAGATTGAGAAATTAAATATTGAAACTGAAAATTCGACTATGGTATCTATTCCTAGAGTTAAATTATCTCCTGCTCATTTTGAATGTACATTATTTAAAATTATAGATTTACCTTCTGATTCTAAAGGAAACCCAAATCACCTGATAATCGGGAATATAATTGGTATTAATATTTCAGATAAAATTATTAAAAACGACAGGATAGATATTGGCGAATTAAAGCCTATATCTAGAATGGGATATGATGATTATGCTTTGATAAATACTATATTCAGTATGAAAAGGCCAAAATAATGGATTACACTTCTAATGATTATCTTAAGAATATGTTTAAACTCAACAATAAAAATATTATTGTTATTGGTTCAGGGAGCGGAATTGGCAGATCTGCATCATTAGCTATAGCTGCACATGGAGGTAATCTGATTTGTGCAGATATTCAAAATATTGAAAGTACAATAAAAGCTGTGAAAGAAATTAATTCAGAAGCCAATGTTATTCCGTTTGAAATAGATATTACTAATAAATCAGAAATAATAAAACTTATGGATGAATACGACGTTGTAGATGGCCTAGTATGCACACCTTCTATAAATGTAAGAAAATTATTGATAGATTATACAGAATCTGAGTTTGATAAAGTAATTTCATTAAACCTAAAAGCCACTTTTAATGTTTTACAAGCATCTGCAAAAAAAATGAAATTGAATAATAAGGGAAGTATAGTTACATTTTCAAGCATAAGAGGCAGCGTTGTTGAACCAGGGCAATCTGTATATGCTGCGAGTAAAGCTGGTACAGAAAAATTAGTTAATACTCTTGCAGCAGAAGTGGCTGAATATAATATAAGAGTTAATACTATATCTCCCGGACCAGTTATGACTCCATTAACTGATCAATTACGCAATGACAAACTATGGAATGAAGCTTATACTACAAAACCTGCATTACAAAGGTGGGCTCAGCCCAATGAATTGGCCGGTGGTATAATTTACTTACTTTCTGAAGCTTCATCTTATGTTACAGCCACAAATCTTACAATTGATGCAGGTTGGATTAATGTTGATGGTCGTTTTAATCCAAATATATAATCTAAACTATGGATAAAATAAAAATAGGATTAATTGTAAACCCGATATCTGGTTTCGGTGGACCTTTAGGTTTAAAAGGCTCGGATTCAGATGATATTTGGGATCATGTCACTGATGTTTATAATTTGCCCTCATTAAAAAGAACTTATGACACACTAAATAATATTGATTCCAAAATAGCCGATAAAATATATTTTTATACAGGCAGTGAATTGTTAGGTGAATATTTATTAAAACAATTTGGTTTCAAATTTAAAATTGTTTATACATCTAAAACCCAAAGAACAACTAGAAGTGATACATATAAATTATTAAATGAATTTAAAAATCAAAATGTTGATTTAATTGTTTTTGCAGGAGGAGATGGAACAAGTTCAGATCTAATCAAAATTATTGACACTGATATCCCAGTAGTTGGAATACCAGTTGGTGTTAAAATGTATTCTTCGATTTTCCCTTTAAGTCCTATATACTCCTCTAAAATTATTTCTGAATTTTGTACTTACAAAGATATAGAATTTATTCTTAGAGAGGTCTCTGATTTAGATGATCGCAAAATAAATAAAGGAATAACATCAACAAAATTTATTGGTTACTTAAATACACCTCTCAATTTAGATGATAATTATCTACAGGAATCAAAAGGTTCTAGTATATCTGATGAAGGTAATGAAATTGACAATTTAATAGAAGATTTTAATGATCGTTATACTAATCTGAATTCATATATTTTCGGGCCTGGGTCAACTACAAATACAATTTTAAAATCTATTGATATAGATGGTACATTGTTGGGATTTGATATTATTAAAAATAAAAAATTACTTTATAAAGATTGTTCTGAGAATGATATTTATAATTATTTAAATACTAAACAAGCTAAAGATTCAAATTTAGTGTTAACAGTAATTGGAAATCAAGGCTTTTTATTTGGAAGAGGCAATCAACAAATAAGCCCACGGATATTAAACAAAATTGATAAAAATAATTTACTGATTTATTCTACAAAAACAAAATTGGATTCTTTAAATAATGATATTTTAATTGACACGGGTGACTTAACCACTGATAAAAAATTTACAGGTTATGTAAATATTATTACCGGATATAAATTCAGTGAACTGAAAAAATCAAAATCAGTTTATTTATGATTATTTAACATTTCGTTTACTTCATTTACTTCAGTTTTTGTTAATTTCCAGGATGCAGTCCTAGCATTTGCTACAACTTGTTCAGGTTTTGTTGCTCCTGCTATTACAGAAGAAACTAATGGGTTAGCTAATAACCATGCAAAAGCTAAATCTAATAATGATTTATTTCTGGCTTTTGCAAAAATTTCTAAACTTTCAAGTAATGAAAATGTATCACTAGTAAGAATTTGACCAGCTCTTTCTTTATTTTCACCTAATCTGGTGCCTTCTGGTAAATCTTCTCCTCTTTTGTACTTCCCAGTTAACGCTCCACTTGCTAATGGAAAATATGGCAATATTCCAATATTATAATATTCACAGGCAGGTATTAATTCTGCTTCAATATCTCTGTTCAGCAAACTATATTCAGGTTGTACTGTAATAAATTTTTCAAGATTATTTGATTTAGATGATTCTAGAGACATCGCTAATTGCCATGATGTAAAATTAGAACAACCAATATATCTCACTTTTCCCGAGTCAATTAAATAATTTAAAGCCCGTAAAGTTTCTTCTATAGGGGTATTCTCATCCCAAAAATGTATTTGATATAGATCTATATAGTCAGTTTGGAGTCTCCTTAGACTATTTTCAACTTCACTAATAATATGCACTTTACCAGCACCTTTTTCATTGATACCTTCCCCAACTTTTGAATAGACTTTAGTTGCTAAAATTATTTCTTGTCTTTTACTCTTAATTGCATTCCCGATATATTCTTCAGATAATGTATCGCCATAACTATTACTTGTATCAAGAAAATTTATTCCTTCATCATTTGCAGTGTCTATTACTCTTTTAGTATCAGATGAATTCAGTCTTCTTCCAAAATTATTTGTACCTAATCCAATTACAGAAACTAAAGTTCCTGAATTTCCTAAATATCTGTATTCCATTTTTATCCTTTATTTTAAATTTTTATCAAAAAAGTTCACTGCTCTTGTCCAGAAATCTATTACTAAATTTGGAGCTGATCCAGATAGCATGCCATGGTTACCACCGGGATATCTTACTAGCTGGACATCATTTCCCATTCGTTTTAGAGTCACAAAATATTGCTCAGCTTGTTCAATAGGGCATCTGTAATCTCTGTCTCCAACTAATATTATTGATGGTGTTGTTACATTTTTCGCATAAGTTAGAGGTGAATTAAATTGATATTTTTCGATATTATCATATCTCAATCCTCCCCATTGTTCTTCACCAAATTTTATTCCTATGTCAGAAGTACCAGACATTGAATTTAAATTAATACAAGGAGCACCGATAACAGCTGCCTTAAATTGATTTGTGTGTCCAATAATCCAGGAAGACATAAATCCTCCATAACTATATCCATATAACCCTATTTTACTGCTGTCTATATATTTTTCTTTAGATAGCTTATTAACCGATTCGATTATGTCATGATAATCCTCTCCACCCCAATCATTAAGTACTGCTTTGCCAAAATCTGATCCATATGAAGATGATCCTCTAGGGTTTACAGCTATAACTATATATCCGCTTTTAGTAAATATTTCTTGATTTACTGCAATCTGATCTTCAAATCTTCCATGAGGTCCACCGTGAATATCAACAATAAGAGGATACACGTTGTTTTCAGAAAAATCTGAAGGCAAATACACTCTAGATTCAATATCAAAACCATTACGTGTAATTGAAAATTTATTCATAATAGATGGTAGATTATTTTGATAAAATTTTGAATTTATAGTTACTACATCTTTAATTTCACCATTAGTCTTGTTTAGTACTTTTATAACATCTTGCATATTTCTGTTATTCTCAATAAAAATAGTTTTAGAGATTGAGTCAATAAGCTGAAGTATTTTTGAATTATTATCATAAATCACAGATTTATTATCGTTATGTATATCAACGATTTTAGATATACCTTTATCTGTATATGATAACC
>VFGQ01000052.1 GCA_009391605.1 SAR202 cluster bacterium | reverse complement strand
GCTATATCAGCATTCATGGATTTAAGTTCTTTACCGTTAACTGCAAAAGGAGTCCCTAGGTATGTAGGCAAACCTATATAACTTGGATGTAATTCATCACCATGTAATTCCGGCATATCATTCCTCAATTAAGAATTTTAAATAATAAAGTTTCTATATGTGATTCAATAAGATCTCTCGCTTTCCTATATCTTGGTAAATGTAAATCATTATCCTTTCCATCTACATAAGGATCAGGAATACTCCAGTGTAAAAAATTGTTAGCATCTAATCCTGCAGGGCATAACTTTTTGGCATTGTCACAAACTGTAATAACATAATCATGTTTATAATTAAAAAATTCATCAACATGATTTGAAGTTTGCCTGGAAATATCAATGTTTTTTTCCTTCATTGCTTTTATCGCTACAGGATTAACAGTTGATGGCTTTAATCCTGCGCTCAATATCATATGATCAGTGTTCAATAATTCTTTCATAAAACCTTCAGCCATTTGAGATCTGCAACTATTTCCAGTACAAACAAATAATATTGTATTTTTAACTTCCATAGTTAAATTTTTATCTATAAAATAACATTTAGATTATATCAGTAAAAAATAATAATATGAATGTAGTAATTACAGGAGCAAACAGGGGTATTGGACTAGAACTAGTCAAACAATTTAATGATAAAGATTATAATGTTTACGGAAGTTCAAGAAATCCTTTAGCTTCTACTGGGCTTCAAGAAGAAATAGGACTCGATAAAATAATTCCACTTGATATGGGTGATACAAATTCAATAGAAACATTTTGTAAACAAATACAAAATTTAACAAATTCTAAAATAGACATCCTTATAAATAATGCAGCAGTTAGAGGAGAAAAAGGTAATCAGGAAGTTCTTGATCCTAATGTAATCAGAGAAACATTCAACATTAATGCTGTTGGACCAGTTATGCTGATTAAAAACCTGGCAAATTCCTTGCACGGAACAAAAATAATTAATATTACCTCGGGTATGGGATCAATATCCCGTACAACTTCTGGTGACATGTCTTACAGAATGAGTAAAGCAGCACTAAATATGGCAGGACGAAACTTACATATGCAAATGAAAGAACATAATACAATTATAGTTCAAATTCACCCAGGCTGGGTAAGAACTGATATGGGTGGAATGAATGCCGCAATATCTGTAGAAGAATCAGCAAAAGGTATTATAAATTCAATTGAAAAACTAACACCTAATCAGTCTGGAACTTTTTTCGATTATAAAGGGGATAAAATTCCCTGGTAATTATATCTGCGAAAATAACTTTATTTGAGATTATTTGCCCAACAAAAATTTCGCAATAATCAAACCTAATTCTTCACCATGCTCATATGTTGCATGCCCTACGCCAGCTAACGGATTTAATTTTGAGTTGGCACCAGTATCAGAAAGTAATTTGTTTAACATCACAGGATTTTCAGAATAATTTACATTTTCATCAGCATCACCATGTATGAAAAGAGAATTAGGAATTTTCTTTTCATTTTTAGCAATCATTAATTTTGTTTTGGTAATAGGATTAATTGGGTCAAAAACTTGTACTGCTTTTTTAATATCCATGCTTACATCTCTATTATGTGCTTCTATTAACTCATCTTTGAATTTTTCTCTTCTTATAACACTTTCAAAATTTAATACACCTTGCTGAGAAATGAAATTTTTAACATATGGATTTAATTCACCTATAGAAGTTAACCAAGCTGCTGATGCTCCCAAACCACAACCCCAGGTAGTAATATTACTCAGATTTAATTCAATATTATTTTTCAACTGTTCAAAAAATTTATAATTAGCTCGAATTGCTGAACCTCTTCCCCAATGGTTTCCGGTAGCGTGGCATCCTGCAATTGCAAATCCAGAATCTAAAACTGGTTTGAAAAAATGTTGTTTTTTTGGTTCATCTAACCAATCTGCCTCTCCGTCTTTTACATATCCTCTGTTACCATGAAAATGTAATACAACAGGGATATTTTCACTTATATTTTTTGGGTATATTACATAACCCCAATCATGATCTAAATTGAAAAATTCTTTTTTGTATTCATTTAACATCAAATACCTTATGTATTAAATTTTTATTAAATTCTTAGATTGAATATATCATGAATAGGAAGTAGCATAATACACTCTAAATCTAAAAAGGGGAAATAAGATGTTAGATGAAATATATAAAAAAGTACAAAACGAAAAATCTCAAAGTATTAATTTACTAAATGATATAGTAAATATTGAATCCTTCTCAGGATCTAAGCCTAACGTTGATAATCTAAGTAAATTTCTTTCAGAAAAGTGTCAGGCCTTGGGTGGTAAAAACAAATTTTTCCCTCAGGAAGATTTTGGTGACAACTTTACATCCGATTTTTATTCTGGTGATGATACTGTATTAATCCTTTGCCATATGGATACTGTATGGCCTATTGGGACTCTTCAGGAAAGACCATTTACTATAGAAGGAAATATAGCTACAGGTCCAGGTATTTTTGATATGAAAGTAGGAATAACAATTGCACTTGAAGCTATTAGAATACTTAATGAACTTGGGGTTACTCCAAAAACAAATATTAAATTATTATTTAATTCAGATGAAGAATTGGGCAGTGAAAATTCAATGGATTTAATTCAAGAAGAATCAAGAAAAAGTAAAGTTGCATTTTGCCTAGAGTCAAGCTTCAAAGGAATGATAAAAACAGCTAGAAAAGGCGTGGGAATGTACTATCTTTCAATTAACGGCAAAGCTGCCCATGCGGGAAGTGAACCAGAAAATGGTATAAGTGCAAACGTAGAATTAGCACATCAGATATTAAAATTAAACTCATTTAATAATTCTGAAACAGGAACAACAGTCAATACAGGACGAGCTGAAGGAGGAGTAGTAAGAAATCAGGTACCTGCAAAAGCAGAAGCATTAATTGATCTGAGAGTTGTTACAAATAATGATGCCTCTGAATTAGATAATAAAATAAAATCATTAAAACCTGTGCTTGATGGGAGTAAATTAGAGGTAACCGGAGGAATGAACAGACCACCGATGGAAAGAACTGAAGGTATTGTTAAATTATATAAATGGGCAAAAGAAACCGTTAAAGATCTAGATGTAGATTTTATTGAAACTGGCTTCCCTGTAGGAGGAGGATCTGATGGGAATTTTGCTGCTGCTACCGGTACTCCTGTATTAGATGGTTTAGGAGGAGTTGGTGATGGAGCTCATGCAGAACATGAATATATAGAGATAGATAAATTTCATGATAAAATTTCTATACTTGCAAGTTTGATATTAAATATTCATAATTTTAAAATCTAAGAATATTCAACGGAAATAATAAAAATGAAAGAAATTTATAACGAAATTGACAGCTTGAAAAATGATCTTATAGATCTTAGCCATCAAATTCATAGTAATCCAGAAATCAAATGGCAAGAATTCTCGGCTGTAAAAAATATAGAAACTCTATTAAATAAATACAATATTCAAATTAATAAAGTTAAAGATTTACCAACAGCTTTTACTGCTTCAATTAAAGGAAATTCAAAAGGCCCCGTAATCGCATTGTTAGCAGAATATGATGCTCTCCCAGGTATAGGACATGCCTGTGGGCACAATCTTATTGCAATAACAAATATAGGAGCTTTTTTAGGATTTTTAGCTCTCAAAGGGAATTTTCCCGGAGAGATAAGACTTATTGGAACTCCGGCAGAAGAAGGAGGCGGTGGCAAAATATCTCTTCTTGGCAAAAATTACTTTGATGATGTAGATATTTCTCTTTCTTCTCATGGTTCATCAAATACTACAATTCTTTGGGAAGATGTTCCAATGGGCACAGGAATGAGCCTTGCAACCTCAAAAGCAATTTATGAATTTCATGGTAAAGCTTCTCATGCCGCCATAAATCCAGATCAAGGAATAAATGCTTTAAATGCCGTTATAATGCTTTTTAACGGCATTGATTCGCTCCGACAACATGTGAAAGATGATACAAGAATACATGGAATAATCACTGATGGTGGTATGGCTCCAAATATAGTTCCTGATTTTGCAGCAGCAGATATATTAATGAGATCCAGAAGTTCTTCTTATGTAGAGTATATTAGGGAAAAAATTGATGATATCGCAAAAGGAGCAGCTCTTATGACAGGAGCCGAATTAAAAATCAGGGAAGATGAACCAGGATACAAACATGTAATTCCAAATACAACATTGGCAAAAATTGGAAAAAGTATTTTGAAAGAATTAGAAATTAATCTTACATCACAACCATTAAATAGATTTGGCAGTGGTGCTTCTACAGATTTTGGAAATGTTAGCCACGAAATGCCCTCTTATGCTTTTAATTTTGCCGTATCTGAAGAACCGGTAGCAGGCCATTCAACTGAAATGGAAAAAGCTTCCATAAGCGATCTTGCTCATAATAATGCTATTGCTATATCTAAAGGAATATCAGCTACTGCGCTTACTCTTTTAGAAGATGCAGATCAATTTAATAAATCTAAATTAGAATTTGAAAAAAGGAAAAATCATAAATAATAGTATTTCAAAATCAAACTTAATTAAATTAGTACAAAACAATGATATAGAAACTGTTATTACAGCTTTCCCGGATATGTACGGCAGACTAATGGGTAAAAGATTTGATTCTAAATTCTTTATAAAAAGTGTATTAGATGAGGGCACCCATGCTTGTGATTACCTTCTTGGTGTTGATATAGATATGGAACCAATATCAGGTTATAAAATTACCAGCTGGGAAAAAGGATATGGCGATTTTCATCTAAAACTTGATTTTAATACAATCAGAATTGCTGACTGGTTATACAAAACAGTCATTGTTTTATGCGACCTGGAAAAAAATCATAAACCTGTAAA
>VFGQ01000129.1 GCA_009391605.1 SAR202 cluster bacterium | reverse complement strand
TGGATCTTTAGCTATTATTTCATATGCAACTTTAAACGTCTCAATTTCAACATTATTTATAAGATTAGGATCTTGAAAATTTTCTCTTAATTCAATGCAAGCATCAATAGCGCTTTGGGCATGATATTCTACTGGCCATTTTTTTATGTATGTATCTAAAATTCTATTTGTGTTATCTGATTTCATATTTAATAAAATATCAGGATTAATTAATTTTCCTCCTAATAATTGATTAACATATCCCATTTCACCATTAAAAAAATCATATGGACCTGTGAACCCTGATTTAACTACATTAGCTGCAAATATTGCATTTCTAACTGCATTTGCTGCTGCTGCTCCTTTCCACATTGATAACTCACCTACTCTCGTCTGTCTCATTGAAGCATGCGGAACAGAATAAATAGCCAGGGTTGAACGTGTCTCTTCATCAGAAAAATTAAATAATTTACTAGCTCCTGCTGAAGCTCCTAATCCAGTGTAACTAACATGATCCCATCCAAAACTCCGTAAACTTGCAACATCACATAAATTAACAGCCAATTCGTAGCCAGTAGCTATCGCTAATACCAATTCTTTCCCAGATATATTATTTTCTTGAGCTAAAGCAACCAATCCAGGTATCATATCACTTGGATGTAAGGGCTCTAAAGACAAATAAGTATCATTGTAATCCAAATATCTAACCGAAGTTCCGTTCGCAAAAGCAGCTGTTTCAGAATCTGTCATAATATCAGTGCCCCAAATAGTACTTCCATTTGATTTTTGTTTAGTAAGTGCATATTTTCTTACAGAAATTGGAGCATCGTCATCAAATGCAGCTATAGCTACACCGATACTATCTAAAATTCTATCTTGAACAGAATCTATAACTTCTCTAGATAATTTTTCAAATTTTGTGGATTGAATATAATTTACAATTGCACTTTCAAAATTTTCCATTAGTATAGCCTTCCAGATAGTTTATATATATAGTTAATATTATTATCATATTCGCATACTCGAACGCTTTCAATATACAAATAAAATAAACTAAGAATAATTAAGGAATAAATAATGGAAATATCAAATAAAATTAAAGAAAAATTGAATTCCAATAAACCTGCATTAGTTGTCAGCGGATATTTCGATTCTCCAAATATAGTCGAATATATAAGTTCATTGAATGTTGATGGGATATGGCTCGAAGGTGAGCATGGCCCAATAGATTTCAGTAATGTCCCGAATTTATCTAGAGCATGTGATTTATATGGTGTTTCATCAATATTCAGAATCACATCACATGAGTACGGATTAATATACAGATATTTGGATTTGGGAGCGCAAGCCTTGGTTATCCCTCATGTTAGTAATAAAGAACAAGCTTTACATATTGTAAAATCTGCAAAGTATTTTCCTATAGGTGAAAGAGGCATGTTTACTTCCAGAAGAGGATTAAACATACCTAAAGAAGAATATTTGGATTTTGCAAATAACAATTCAGTATTAATAGTAATCATAGAAGATGTAGAAGGGTTAAATAATTTAGATGAAATTTTAACTGTCGATAATATAGACGTATTTTTTATAGCTCCAAATGATTTGGCTCAATCAATGGGAATTCCAAATAAAAATCCTAATGATGAACTTGATATAACAATATCAGATTCAATTAAAAAAATTAAAAAGGCAGGCAAAAAAGCTGGTACTTTAAGTAATCCTGAAAAAATGGATCATCATTTAAAACTAGGAGTCGATCTTTTGCTTATTGATACTTCTCAATTTATCAAAAGCGGAATTTCATCATTATTAGATAAAATTAATTAATAAATTGAATTTAAATAATATAATTGAATTAATAAATATTAGTAAAGGTAAATATAATCTAGAATTTTATCTGATAGGTGGTGCTGTAAGGGATTTATTAACCGGAAATGAACCCACCGATTTAGACTTTAATTTTATTGGGCAAAAACAATCTGTAGAAAAATTCATTAAAGAAATCTTTGCCCCAAAAGAAATTCAAACTTCTCAATTTCATACATATAAATTCAAATACAACTCATTTGATATAGATTTTGCTATGTGCAGAAAAGAAAAATATAGTAATCCTGCTGCATTACCTGAGATTAATGAAGGAAACTTACTTGAAGATCAACAAAGAAGAGATTTCAGTATTAATTCAATTGCCATTAACACTGATGATTTTACACAAAAAAAATTTATTGACCCATTTAATGGAATACTTGATATAAAAGCAAAACAAATAAAAAACATCCATTCAAACTCATTTTCAGATGACCCGACAAGAATATTTAGAGCAATCAGATATTCCAAGAGATTAAATTTTCAAATTGATAGTTCAACCCTTAATGAAATTCAAATTTTCAAAGATAACATCACAAATTTGTCAGGTATAAGAATAAGAAATGAAATATTTAAAATCTTAGAAGAAAACCAGCCAATCGATACTTTACTTGAATGTGAAAAATTCAAATTATTTAAACATTTAAACATCGATTTGATATTACCTCCATATCTACCAATCTGGGAGAAAATGGATATTCCAAAAATAGGTGTTCGGTATGTGGCCGGTCTTATTAATGATAGAAATTTAATATTTACTCAAAATGAATCATTAAAAGATAAAATGTTATTATTTTTATCAACTTTCTTATGTGAATCATCCGATGAAACTATAAATACAATATCAAAGG
Source organism: SAR202 cluster bacterium (assembly GCA_009391605.1). The sequence continues at coordinate 4,126 of VFGQ01000129.1, read as the reverse complement.
ATTTTGGTCTCGAAAAATCAATAGTTAATAATTGGGTAAATATAGTTAAAATGAAAAATGATTTAGATAAATTTAATTTTAGAGAAGATAAAAACAGTAAACTTCATTCAATATTAAATAAAAGTACTAAAAGTATTTGTCTAGGTCTCACTCAATGGTATGACAAATCCAAAAGTATAAGAATAGTTAATTATTGGAATAAAATTAGACTTATAAAACCCAAATTAAACACAGATGATCTTTTTTCCATTGGCATATCAGAAGGTCCAATATTAGGGAAAATCAAAAAAGAACTTGAGATATTTGCTATAGATTATCCACACTCAAGTGAACAAGAACAAAGAGAATTTGTAACAAAGCTCAATAATTCATAAAAATTAATTACAACCCTGGATTAATCATTTTAAATGGATCTAATATTTCCTTTATCTTAGATGGGCTTAAATCAGTTTTTTCTATAGCTATTTCTTCTACTGTTTTTCCGGTTTTTTCTGCTTCTTGAGCAATTTTAGCTGAAAGATCGTAACCAATTTTAGGTACCAGCGCAGTTACCATGGATAAACCTCTATGCACAGAATTTGGTCCCTGCTCAGTGGCTTCTAAATCAGTAATACATTTTTCTGAAAAATTGACAGCTGATTTTGCCATGATTTCAACACTCTCTAATATATTATGAGCAACTACAGGTAGCATAACATTCAATTCAAAATTCCCTGTTTGAGCAGAAAGTTCTACTGTGGAACAATTACCATAAACTTGAGCACATACTTGTAAAAATGACTCAGCAATTACTGGATTTACTTTTCCAGGCATAATAGAACTTCCAGGAGCGACAGCAGGTAAATTAATCTCACCCAACCCTCCTCTTGGCCCTGATCCCATCCATCTAATATCATTACAAATTTTCATTATAGATAAAGATAAAGATTTTATTACACCCGCTGTACCTGAAATACCATCTATCGTACTCTGAGCTTGAAAATGATTATCAGTTTCTATTATTTCTAAATTTGTTGAATCAGAAATATCTTCACATACTAATCTTGCAAAATCTTTATGAGTATTAATTCCAGTCCCTACAGCAGTTCCACCCAATGCTACTTTAGATAACCATTTTAAAGAATCATTTAATTTTTCAATCCCATTTTGCACTTGGCCACAATAACCTAAAAATTCTTGTCCCAAAGTAATTGGTGTAGCATCTTGCAAATGAGTTCGACCTGTTTTTATAGTTCTATCGAATTCAATTGATTTCTTCTTTAATGCTTTTTCTAATATTTCTAATGAAGGAATTAAATCAAAAGTTATAGACTTAATTAAAGCAATATGAATTGCAGTAGGAATAACATCATTACTTGATTGTCCTAAATTAACATGATCATTAGGATGAACAGAATTTTTATCCCCTTTCTTTCCTCCAGATTTTTCAATTGCAATATTAGAGATAACTTCATTCATATTCATATTTGTAGATGTACCTGATCCAGTTTGAAATATATCTATGACAAATTCAGATAAATAATTACCATTAATAATCTCTTCTGCAACAGAAATAATTTTTTCTGCAATATCTTTATCTAGCAGGCCAAGTTGAGAATTTATTTTCGCACTGGATTTTTTAATTAAAGCTAAAGATTGAATAAATTGATTAGATAACCTCAAATTACTAATTTGAAAATTTTCTACTGCTCTTTGAGTTTGAGCACCATAATAAGCATTTACAGGAACCTTCATTTCCCCTAAAGAATCTTTTTCTAACCTATATTTCATATGTTCTCCTTTTTTATAATTATCTCGATTAAAATAAAATCAGTCAACATTTCATTTGATGAGATTTATGCACTAGATAAATATTATTTAAAACCATAAAATAATAAAATCGAATTTAAAAAGAGGTACACAATGAGCAAGATGACTGGTGGTGAAGCATTAGCGAAATCTTTAATTTTAAATAAAGTTGAAGTTATATTTGGATTACCCGGTGTACAACTTTATCATGCTCTTGATGGCCTTGCTAAAGAAAAACAGATTCGATTCATTACAACCCGTCATGAACAGGCAACTACTTACATGGCCGATGGATACAGTAGATCATCTGGTAAAATCGGAGTTGCTATGGTTGTCCCAGGCCCAGGGCTACAAAATGCCAGTGCTGGCATAGGGACTGCCTATTCTGCATCATCTCCAATATTAGTAATTTCTGGACAAATTGAAAAAGATTCCATTGGGCTAGATCAAGGAAAATTACATGAAGTTAATGATCAGATGGATAGTATCGCACCAGTAACAAAATGGAGAAAAAGAATATTAAATGCCTCAGATATACCTGATGCAGTAAATGAAGCTTTCACCCAATTAAATACAGGAAGGCCACGACCTGTTGAAATAGAAATACCTCCTGAAACTTTGGCTGAACAAACAAATGCAGAACTTATAGAGCCAGAAATCATTTCCCCAAAAGGAATAAACGAAAATGATTTACAAATGCTAACAAAAGAACTCTTAAAAAGCAAAAACCCACTTCTTTGGATCGGAGGAGGAGTAATATCTTCGGATGCTAATAAAGAATTAATTGAATTGGCAGAATTTTTACAATGCCCAGTTATTCTTTCAAATCAAGGAAAAGGTGCATTTCCAGAAGATCATGAATTGTGCCTAGGATCATTACACAGAAATGAACCATATATAGAAAAATTAAAAGAACATGATTTAAGCATAGCAATTGGGACAAGAATGGGAGTCGCATCTACAACCAATATAAACCATAAAGTTTTACATATAGATATTGATGAAAAAGAAGTCGGAATAAATCATCCAGATTCTATACCATTAATTGGAGATGCTAAAGTTTCATTACAAAAATTACTTAAAAATCTTCATATTCACTCACAAGCAAGAAAATTAAATCCAAATCTAAAAGAATTATTACAATTTAGAAAAAATGCATTAACTAAATTAGAGCCTCAAGCTTCATTCACAGATGCTATAAGGGATGCTATGCCTGAAAAAAGTGTCTTTGTATCAGGAATGACTCAAATTGGATACTATAGTAGGACGGGTTATCCTGTTAATGAATCAAGAACGTATATATCCTCATCATATTATGGCAATCTTGGCTATGCATACCCCACTGCATTAGGAGCTAAAGTTGGTAGACCTGATTTGCCAGTATTAGCCGTATCAGGCGATGGAGGATTTTTATTTAATTCACAAGAAATGGCCACTGCTAAACAATTTAATATAAATGCTACTGTTGTTGTTTTTAATGATAATGCTTTTGGTAATGTGATGAGAGATCAAAAATTAAAATTTGATGGAAGAGAATATGCAGCAAAATTAGAAAATCCTGATTTCCAAAAACTTGCAGATGCTTATGGGTTAGATTTTTATCAAGCAAACTCATCGGATCAATTAAATGAAAGTATTAAAAAATCTTTCAAAGTTAATCAACCATCATTTATAGAAGTTCCAGTCGGGCCTATGCCACAACCTTGGTAAAACCGGAGATAAATTGAACAACAATGCTCATAATAATATGTTGGCAAATGCTACTAAAGCTGGTATAAATTTTTCTAATAACAACCCACCAAAAGATATATGGTTTGAATCTGATGGATTAAAATTACATGCTTTAGATTGGGGAAATGAAAATGATCCTATATGTATTTTATTACACGGATTTGCTCAAACCGCTCATTCATGGGATTTCATATCATTGTCCATATCTCATAAATACAGAGTTATAGTTCTTGATCAAAGAGGACACGGAGATAGTGATTGGGATAAAGAAAAAAGGTACTCAACAGAATATTTTGTAAAAGATATTAACAATTTAGTTAAAACTCAAAACTTAAAGAATTTCCATTTAATCGGATTGTCTATGGGTGGAAGAAATAGTTATTATTATGCATCAGAAAATTACAACATAATAAACAAATTAGTAATTGTTGATACTGGGCCTGAAACTATAAAAAAAGGATCTTCAAATATAAGGAATTTTGTACAAATGAATGATGAATTAGATTCAATAGAAGAATTTGTTGAAAGAATTAAAAAATATAATCCACATAGAACTGAAGAACACATAAGAGGGAATATTCTTAACAATATAAAACAATTAGAAAAT
>VFGQ01000002.1 GCA_009391605.1 SAR202 cluster bacterium | reverse complement strand
TCTTATGTAATTTAATCTTGCCTCATCAGAAAAAAGTATCTTTTTATCATAAAAATCAAATATATACTTAAACTTCATCAAATCAGGATTTTGTTTAATAAATTCTGAAAAGTTAATTGTATCGTTTAGTTTTGACTTTATCTCATTAATCCAAAATCTTGTGATTGTTTCATGGTACCCTATTTCCATTTTCTTATCAGAATTAAAATTATTGTACTGTTTTATACCTTTAACTATCATTTCGGTACCAAGTAATTCTCCATATTTTTTCAAACTTGAATAAGCCATCCTGACATGAGCAAAATGATTCCACTCTTCCCATGGTAAAGTACATTTTTCAAAACTTTCTAAAAAAACTTCGTCATTCATTTATTAAATTTTCTTTAAATAAATCTGTTTAAACAATAATATCTAATTAAGCATATTTACATCCTAATATTTGTGATAAATTTAATCAGCTCTATTTAACTATGTAACTTTATTGAATAATAACAACTTACTTTTAAGCTCAAATTTTATAAAACTTTCAATAGGTGGCTTTGCCTCATCTATAGGATTCTGGATACAGATAGTTTTAATAATAATCATTATGTACAAACTGACAGAATCGCCTTTCCAGGTTACTTTTGCAAATATCATGTGGTCTTTACCATGGTCAATATTCGGGGGATTCGTCGGCACTTTAGCGTCTAAATATGATAATAAACAGCTAATGTTAGTCGGACGTACAATATCCATAATTGCTATTACGATATTATTCATTTTTTCCGTAACAGAAAATCTTAATGTTACAGTTATATATATAACATTGTTTTTTCATGGAATAGGAACAGTTATAGATTTCCCTTCAAGAAGAATGTTAATGTTTGATATTCTTGGCAGGGAATTCATAGTAAGAGGCAATGCAGTAGAGTCATTTCTATGGCAATTCAGCAAATTAATCGGTCCCCTACTTGCAGGATTTTTCCTAACATTTTTGTCAGATTCATATGGTATTTTACTAATGATTGTATTCTTTTTTATTACTCTTATCACAACAATAATGATAGATTATACACAGCCTGAAGCATACAAGCCACAATCACAAAAAGTAAGGATAAAAGATTATTCCAATCTAATCAAAAACAATAAAATAGTCCTTGTTGTATGTGCAGGTACAATAATTATGAATTTATTTATGTTTCCCCAGCAATCAATGGCTCCATTTATCGCAGTTGAAGTCCTAGGGAGATCAGCTGAATTTAGTTCTATAATCATAGCTGTAGAGGCAGTTGGAGCAATGATAACAGGAATGTTTATATTCGGAGTGAATATAAAAAGAATAGGTATAATATTTGCAGTGTTTTCAGCAATTTCTCTTTTTGGCTTATTTATATATTCATTTTCTGAAAACTATATATTAAGCCTTGGAATAATCTTGTTTGTCGGTTTTGGTATAGCCGGATTCGGTGCAACTCAGGCATCAGTTGTACAACTATCCACAAACAATAATGAAAGACCTCTTGCTATGGGACTTCTATCAATATGCATAGGGTCATCACCTATCGGATCATTTTTATATGGAACAATAGCTGAAAATTATGGAGCACAACTAACTGTCAGGTTCCTTCCAATAACCGGATGCATAATTTTAGTTGCCATTGTTTTAATAACTAACGTTATACATACAGTGAGTTCAGAGGATAATTAGTTACTATGCAAAATACACATTTATAAATTTATTTAAGTTACCTATCAATCTTTTATCAAATGATCTTACTGCAAAACATAATTCCTCAACAAAACTCATTTCATGGATATCTGTCAAAGCAAAAGGTTGTGATCCATTATTATTGGCAAATTCTTCAGCAAGAAATTCGTTACTCACATTCCCTTCTCCAAAAGCATCAATTTCTCCGTTAAGAATCTGATTTACAATTTCATTTTGTGAAGGAACAATTGGAATTATAATTGCACCATATGGCTGATAACGCTCTATAGCATCGATATGTGCTGCTGATTCAGGGGTAACAACAATTTTTTTACCAGAAAAATTTTGAGGTTCTTTAAGAACATTTATATCTCGATGACGAATTAAAAGAGAACGTTTGACAGTAATATATGATTTGCTCCATATACCACTATCTCCTAGATCTCTGCCCTCAGACATCATGCCAGCTGCAGCTATATCACATTCACCAAGTCCAGGCATATCCCAAAGTCCATCAAATTGTTTTTCAATAATATTTACATCGAGTCCCATCTTAACAGCAAAGTTTTCTAATAATTCAATATCAGTACCAGTAACTCTGCCATCTTTTTTATACGAAAAAGGTGCAAATTCTGAATAAGTACATATTGTTAGAATATTTGGAATTATGGTTTGAAATTTTTTCATTAAATAACAGGCTTTTTACTATGCCATGGTCTTGCGATTTCAAAAGCTCTTGATGCCTGTAACACTCCGACTTCATCTTCTTTAGCACCAGCTATTTGCAATGATATAGGAAGTCCTTTGGATGAAAAACCACATGGAAGAGTAGCTGCAGGGTTACCTGAATAATTATAAATTGCAGTAAATTGAGATAAAAGACCACTACCAGTTTTATGAGTAAGGTTATCATCTCCGTATGAAGGATATGGCTGAGGATTTTGCTTAACACCATCTACAAACGGCGGTGGATTTCCACATTCATGAGCGGGGACAGACATGGTAGGAGTTGATATGAAATCATATTTTCTAAAAACAGATTCCATATAATTTCTGAATTTAAATAAATCAGATTCTGCATTCATATATTCAGCACCCTGAATATCTTTCCCTTTAAGCAAAGCTCTTTTATAATAAGCCATTAATTTGTCAGTATCCTCATCAAGT
>VFGQ01000112.1 GCA_009391605.1 SAR202 cluster bacterium | reverse complement strand
TCATGGATTATAACTTTAATACGGCTGATATAAAATGGTATTTAGGCGGAAAATTAAACGTTACATATAATTGCATTGACAGACACCTGGAAGAAAGAGGAGATCAGAAAGCAATAATTTGGGAGTCCGACGATCCAAATCTTGATAAATCTTATACTTACAAAGAATTACATAAAGAAGTCTCTAGGTTTGCAAATGTATTAAAAAAACATAATGTAAATAAAGGTGACGTTGTTATTATATATATGCCAATGATACCCGAATTATCTATTGCAGTTCTTGCTTGTGCTAGAATCGGAGCAATTCATTCAGTTGTATTTGGTGGTTTTAGTTCAGATTCACTGAATAGTAGAATTTTAGACTGTAAACCTAAACTTATTATATGTGCTGACAGAGGAGTCCGAGGTGGAAAATCTGTTCCTTCAAAATCTAATGCAGATACTGCCATGGAAGATACTAATGTTGAAAAATGTATTGTTGTCAGACGAACAGGAGAAGATACAAATATGCTATCTGGAAGAGATTTTTGGTGGGATGAAGAAATTAATGATAGTTCAATTTCAGATATATGTCCTGTTGAAGAAATGGATGCAGAAGATCCTCTCTTCATTTTATATACCTCTGGATCTACAGGGCAACCAAAAGGTGTAATGCATACAACAGGCGGATATATTGTTTACACTACATTAACTTTTAAATATGTTTTCGATTATAAAGATGGAGATATTTTTTGGTGTACAGCAGATATAGGTTGGATAACCGGGCATTCATATATAATTTACGGTCCTTTATCTAATGGAGCTACTAGCATAATGTTTGAAGGAGTACCTCAATATCCAGATTGGGGAAGATTTTGGGATGTAGTTGATAAACATAAAGTTAATATATTCTATACTGCTCCTACTGCGATAAGAGCTATTGCAAGAATGGGAGATCATCATGTATCCAAAAGAAAATTAGATACATTAAAACTCCTTGGTACTGTAGGAGAGCCAATAAATCCTGAAGCTTGGCTTTGGTATTACAATGTAATTGGTAAATCAAAATTACCTATTGTAGATACCTGGTGGCAAACTGAAACTGGTGGGATTTGTATATCTCCGTTACCCGGAGCTACAAAATTAAAACCTGGATCTGCTACAAAACCTTTATTTGGAATTGAACCTTTACTTGTTGATAATGAAGGTAAAGAATTGGAAGGAGCAACTAGTGGTAATTTATGTCTGAAATCATCATGGCCAGGTCAGATGAGAGGTGTTTACGGAGATCCAGAAAGATTTTACAACACTTATTTTACTACATATAAAGGCTATTACTTTACAGGTGATGGCTGCAGAAGAGATGAAGATGGTTATTATTGGATTACAGGTAGAGTTGATGATGTGATAAATGTATCCGGGCATCGACTTGGTACAGCAGAAATTGAATCAGCTTTAGTTTTACACAAAGATGTAGCTGAATCAGCTGTAGTAGGATTTCCTCATGATATCAAAGGGCAAGGTATATATGCATTTGTTACGCTAAATCAAGACGTAGAACCAACAGATACTTTAAAAAAAGCATTAGTTCAACAAGTCAGAACACAAATAGGACCCATAGCTAACTTAGATAATGTACAATGGGCCCCCGCTTTGCCAAAAACAAGAAGCGGGAAAATCATGCGAAGAATTTTAAGGAAAATTGCTGAAAAAGATTTAGACAGTATTGGTGATACTTCTACCCTAGCTGAACCAGAAGTAGTAGATGATTTAGTAAAAAATGCTGCTAAATAAATTAATTATCTATAACTTATATCAGTAGATAAATTTATATGACCATTTTCTGTAACTAAAATATCATCTTCTATCCTTACTCCTGTTCCTGATAAAACTTGATTTTTATCTGAATAACTAGATCTATTTGAAAAATATAATCCGGGTTCAACAGTAAAAATCATTCCAGGTTCTAAAATTATTTCTTTTTCATTTATAGTATATGGGGAAGTATCATGTACATCTAATCCGAGCCAATGGCTAGTACCGTGCATATAAAATTCTTTGTATAAATCCATTTCAATGATTTCATCTATAGATCCTTTTAGAATTTTAATATCGATTAATCCTTGTATTAAAATTTCTAAAGCAATTTTATGAATAGAAGATAATGTCGAACCTGGTTTTACTGAATTAATAGCTTTTTGTTGTGCATCAAAAACAATATCATAAATAGTTTGTTTTATTGGGTTGATATTATTACTAACAACATAAGTCCTGGTAATATCTGAAGCATAATTTTCATATTCAGCTCCAGCATCAATCAGTATAAATTCATCATCATTTAAAGATGAATTGTTATTTATATAATGTAAAACACAAGCATTTCCCCCTGAAGCAACAATTGATGGATATGCATTATATCTAGATCCGTTTTTTCTAAATTGATATTCTAATTCAGTTTGTATTTCATATTCGTTTATACCAGGTCTCAAGATATTCAGAATATGTTCAAATCCAGTTTTTGAAATATTAATAGCATTCTTTATTAATTCTATTTCATTATCACTTTTATATAATCTCAAATGGGAAATAAATGGAATAGGATCAATAATGCTAGTACTTTCAATCACATCATTTTTTCTTAGATTATAATTTCCTCTGCTACCCGTAACAGATCTTAAGTTTGAATTAGAATATTCATTAATAATGGAATCAATATTAGAATTACTTCCATTTCTATAATATATATTATTAAATTCTGTAATAATTTCAGGAATTATGTTATTAATTTCATTTAAAGGGTAAGCTTTGTCAGCCATGAAATTATTAATCGCACCTTCAATTCCAGCTCTTTCCCCTAACCAAATATGATAATTCACATCATAGGGCTCAACAAATAATATGTATTCAATAGCAGGATTAAAGGTCATAACAAGAACAGCATTTGGTTCATTAAAACCTGTTAAATACCAAAAATCAGAATTTTGCCTAAAATCAAATTCAACATCATGGTTCCTGATATAAGATGTATTGCCAGATAAAATCAATACTCCTTCATCAATGGATTTGGAAAGTTTTTGTCTTCTTAATTTGTATTCTTCTTGACTAATCATATTATTAATCATTTATGTCAGAATTATAGTCTGGATTATTAGAATTAGTACGAAATGAAATACCCCATTCATTCATCAATTCTTTCGATATAGTGTCATCTAATAAATTTAACTCAGAAAAAAAACCAATCAAGGAGTGCACATATATTGAATCATTGTCAGCAACCCAATTTTTTTCAGTTTTTACAAAATATAAATTCCCATTAAGATGTTTTGTAGATAATTCTATTAAATTCATATCTTTTGATATGTTTAAATCAAATTTTGTGTTTGTCATATATCTCCTTTTTAAATACATTAATATAAATATTAACAAATCTATTGCATCAAATATTATAAAAAATTAAAATTTTATATGTAATACATTCAATACCTTAAAAAATTATGTCAAAATTAATTATAATTAGGCACGGCGAAAGTTTGTGGAATCTTCAAAACAAATTTGCCGGATGGAAAGATATAGATTTATCTGATAATGGAATAAAAGAAGCCATTAATGCTGGTAAATTAATAAATAAAAGTAATATCGAATTTGATATTGCATATACCTCTGTATTAAAAAGAGCAATTAAAACTCTATGGTATATTTTAGATGAAATAAACCAACATTGGATCCCTGTATATAAAACTTTTGAATTAAATGAAAGGAATTATGGAGGGTTAACAGGACTTAATAAAACTGAAACTTCAAAAATACATGGTGAGGATAAGGTATTTCAATGGAGGAGAAGTTTTAATATAAGACCGCCTGAATCTTCTGATGAATTTCACAATTCTTTAATACAAGACAGAAAATATGCTGACAACATTTTGATTCCAAAGACTGAATCGTTAAAAGATACATCAATAAGAATCAATCCATTTTTAAATAAAACTCTTATACCAAAATTAAATTTAAATAATAATATCTTACTATCTGCACATGGCAATAGTATAAGAGCAATAATGAAAGTAATACAAAATATCAATGATGAGGAAATATCAAATTTAGATATACCTACAGGTAAACCAATATTAATAAAATATTCTTCTAAAACAAAAACATTTGAAAATTATAAATATCTAAATTAATTACAAAATATTTTGTAATTCCAGTAAATTATCTATTTCATATTTTGGTATCTCTGATTTGTCACGTGGAGCTTGATATGAAAATCTTCCAGTTTTAATTCGTATTGAAAAAATATTTAAATTATTTGCAGGAATAATATCATTATCGATTCTATCTCCAATCATAATACATTCTTCATTTGATACTTCTAACATATTCATTACATAAAGAAAAATTCTTTCGTCAGGTTTTTCAAAGCCTATAGATTCAGAAACTTCAAAATTACTAAAATATTTATTTATACCAGTATTTTTAAGTAATTTTAAGGCATCTTGTGTTTGATTTGCTACTACACCTAATTTATAGTTAATGCTTAAATATTTTAATACTTCAAATACATCTTTTGATATTTCAGGTGCTTTCCTTATTAAATCTCTTTCTTTAGATCTAAATAGAATATTTTTATATACAGATATTTTAATGCTATCATTATCATTCGAAAAATATTCACATAAAGATAAATAGATATTTTTATCAAAATTATTTATCAATTCTGCCAGGCAATTTTCAATATCAGAATCATCAATAGTAATATTATGTTTAGAAAATTCTTCTATAAAGTGTAATTTAAGTAATTTGTCATTAAGAATTTCTGAATCAATAGGTCCTCCAATATCAAAAAGTACTGCCTTGATCTTAGTTTTTAAATTAATCACTTTCTTTATCTTTATTTGTATTAACTGATCTTTTTCTTATAAAATACAATATCGTTGATAAAATTATAATTACAGGAATTAAATCTATAAGGCCAACAAATAAAGGATTATCTATAATACCCATTTTTTATACTTTAAATAAATTTAGTTTTTATATTATAAATTAAAAGGAAATAACATATGCCAGAATTAGGAAAAATATCAAAACCTTCAATTGAAAGATTTAATAATAAAAAACGATTAATATATGTCCCGATATTTTTTATACCTCCGCAATTAACAGAAATTAAAGAAAATAATCCATTTAATGAATATTGGAAAGAAATTGCAGATAGTATTAATAAATTAGAATTATCTTTAGGTAAAATAGATATTATTTTCCATGAAATGAATACAAAATCAAATAAAGAAGGATTAAATATTATTGAAAATTTAAATCCAAATGGAATTGATTTTGTAAAGGTACTACATAACTCTGGTTCTCAAATTTCCGATTTTGAAAATGAGGAATTAATTACAGAATTAATGGATTGGCAACGTGCATTATCTTCTGGAATCATGTCAACTAAAGCAAGGGAAATAATATCAAAAGAGTACACTGAAACCAATTCTGAAAGAAATAAAAACCTTATAAACAAAATATCTAAAGAATTAAAAATTGGTTCAAATGCAATTTTATTTATGCGAGAAGATCATGGACTTCAATTTGATAGTGACACTGAAGTCTTTTATGTGTCATCTAATACAATAAATAAAGTGCACGAATGGTTGAAAATTGAAATTGATAAACTTATGAATCCAACAAAAAGCGATAATTAAAGTCCTAACGGGATAGTTCTTTTTCTTTTTAACTCAGAGACATTCTCATTAAATGTAATATATTTAAAATGGTCCCATAATTCTAATGATTCTTTCAAATCCGGAATAGTACTAATTACCGGGCCAAAAATAGCTTTCTCATTCTTCCCATCATTTAATAACAAGATAGGTACTCCGACATCATCACCACATATTTCAACAGCTTTATTTGTAGATTTTTCAATTCTTATATCCAAGCTTTCATCATCCATTTTTTCAATATATTTTAGATCAATATCACAATTTGAAAGAATATTTTCCAAATTAGAATCTATTGGTTGTTTATCAAAATGTACCTGAGATCCAAGCGCCTTATATAAATTATATACATGATCATTTGACAAATTATCTTTAACAGATTGAATGATTCTTAAAACCCTTAGTGATCTATAATGCTTTTCTTTCATTTCAGGAGTGCGTTTTGTAGATTTATTTTTAATAGAAAGTGAAAAAATTTCCCAAGTTGTTGGAATATTTAATTCATTTGCTACTTTTGAATACCATCTTGAGGTTACAAAGCACCACGGACAGGTTGGATCAAACCAAAAATTAACTTTCATATAAACCTCACTTTTTTAATATAAACTGACCAGGTTTTGGTTCTTTTAATGTAAGTAATAATATAATTGGAGATAAAGAAATTATAGTTGCTATATAACATATAATAGCTAAACTAGAATAATTTGCAATAATTGGACCAATTAATGTAAATAAAACAGAGAAAGCGCCAGATAACATATCATTCACACCTGTAACTCTACCTCTAATATTTGCAGGGTTAATATCAGCTATCATTGATGTGCTTGCTATATTTGCACTTGACCATCCTAATCCAATTAAGAATAAACCTAAAGTGATTATATAAAAATTAGCTGTTAACGGAGTTATAAAACATCCAATAGCTAAAGTTAACATACCAATAATAGACACATATTTTCTTCCTATGATATCTGCCAAAATTCCAATAAGGCTTGAAAAAGCAAACATTCCAACAACATGCATAGCTACAGTTAGAGATACTTGCAAGTAATTATACCCTCTTTCAAGCATAATTAAGGAGGTCAAAAACATGATCATTACCATCATACTCTGAGCAATGCTATAACCTGTAAAAGCTGATAAATTCACTTTATTTGACAATATCTTTTTGATATCAAATTTTGAAGAATCACTTATTTGTTTGTCAGTTAAATCAGTTTTATATTGCTCTCCCCAATATTTATCAAGATTTTTAGCAATTTGGATCGGATCTGGTTTTATTAAATAAACAAATAGAAAAACTGGTAATAAAAATAATGGTATAAATCCCCATATTTTTGTTAATTCATCAAA
>VFGQ01000012.1 GCA_009391605.1 SAR202 cluster bacterium | reverse complement strand
CAGCAGCTGCTGTCCCACCGCTTGAACCTCCCGGAGTATGATCTAGATTCCAAGGATTCCTGCAATCATCTCCCAACTTATTTTCTGTTCCGCCGCTTGCGCCAAATTCAGGGACATTGGTTTTTCCAAGAATTACCCCATCTTCGTTTTTTATTCTTTCAACACCTAATTGATCTATTTCAGAAATACTATTTTCTAAAAACAAGGAACCTTTAGTAGTTCGGTATCCTTTCACAGGTTCCATATCTTTGATTGAAGTTGGCACACCTCCTAATAAACCTACAGGAGATCCTTTAGCTATTTTTTCATCAACTAGTTTAGCACTATTGATAGCTAAATCATGAGTAATAGTTAAAAATGCATTTGTTTTGTGATTTGTTTCTTCAATTTTTTCAAGCGCAAGTTTTGTAAGTTCAATGGATGAAATTTTTTTATTTTTGATTAGACTTTTTAATTCAATAGCGGATTTATTCAGTAAATTTGAGTCTGACATTATTCAACCTCTCAATAAATATTTGATTTAATTATACACTGCCTTCAAAATTATGCTGTCTCCATGATTCATATACAATAATTGAAACAGCATTTGATAAATTCAGACTCCTGTTATTTGGTTTCATTGGAATACTAAATACATTTTCTTTTGGGATTTTTCTTATAATATCTTCACTTAATCCATTTGATTCAGATCCAAAAAGAATAGCATCGTTTTTATTAAATTTAATTGTTGTATAACTTTTATTAACTCTTGAAGTGGCTGCTAGTATTCTGGGAGGGTTAATAGTTTTGATAAAATGATTCAAATTATTGTGAATTTTAACTTTTGCTATATCATGATAATCTAGTCCAGCCCTTTTGAGTTGCTTGTCGTTCAAGTCAAACCCGATTGGTTTAATGAGATGTAAATAATAACCAGTATTTGCGCAAAGTCTGATTATATTTCCAGTATTAGGAGGAATTTCAGGATTAACTAGTACTATATTAATCATCTAAATAATTATAATAACTATGATTAATAAAAAAGAATAAATAGTTAACGGAGTAATACATCCAAATCTTTTAAACAATTTTTATTACTCCTTTTATATAACAATTTACAATTTTGAGGTTAAGTATATGAATAAAAAATACCTATTAAAAAATGCTACGATATACGATGGTACCGGGTCAAATCCTTTTAAAGGGAATGTTTTAATTGATAATGGAAAAATAGAAGAAGTTGGTAATATTGATAATGTAGATGCAGAAATTATCGACATAAAAAACAAAGCTCTTTCACCGGGATTTATTGATATGCACGCACATGATGATGTTGCAATGTTTGTATATCCTGATATGGATTTTAAATTAATGCAGGGTGTTACTACGAATGTTAATGGTAATTGCGGATCAGGAGTAATCCCTCACAGTTCTGCTGAAATTATTAATTGGCACCCGAATTTTGATGGAATCCCTGAATGGAATTCCTATGGTGAATATTTGGAATTAGTAGATAAGTCCAAAACAAGTATTCATTCAGCTTTTTTAGTAGGTCACGGGCCAATTCGAAAAGCTACAACTGGAAACGATAAACGTATGCCTACCCAATCGGAATTTGACACTATGAAAGAATGGATTAAAGAAGGTATGGAAGAAGGTGCTGTAGGTTTTTCAACTGGCTTAATATATGAACCAGGAAGATATTCGAATACTGAAGAACTAATTGAATTATCTACAGTTATATCTTCCTATAATGGTGTGTATTTTAGCCATATGCGAAATGAAGCTGGACATCTGATCAGATCAATAGAAGAAACTATACGAATAGGTGAAGAAGCAGGGTGTTCTATTGAAATATCACATCATAAAGTTTCAGGACAAGAGAATTGGGGCAAATCTGTAGAATCATTACAAGCTATTGAAGAAGCCAGAAGTAGAGGATTAAATGTTCATTCAGATCAATATCCATATAATGCTGGTAGTACTTCTTTATTTGCAGTTGTTCAAAATAATGCATTTAATGAAAAATCAATAGATGGAGGAATGGGATCTCAAACTGGAGACAAAATATTAATAGCTGGTTCTGCCAAAGATCCTTCATTGGTGGGCAAAACATTAGGCGATTTATGTGATGAATATGATTTGCCTGAGCAGGAAGCTGCAGAAAAATTATTAAAAATAGATTCAGGAATATTTGTAGTTACCGAAGGTATGGTTGAAGATGATGTTGCCAGAATATTGGCTCATCCAACTACAATGATAGGATCTGACGGAGTTCCTCTTCCGGGTAATCCACATCCTAGATTATATGGTTGTTTTCCAAGAGTATTAGGTAAATATTCAAGAGAAGAAGGCGTAATAAGCATGCAAGAAGCTATACATAAAATGACAGGAAAATCAGCAGAAAAAGTAAATTTAAATGATAGAGGATTTATCAGAGCGGGTTTAAATGCAGATATAGTAATATTTGATGAAGATACTATTATTGACAAAGCTACATATGAAAAACCACGTGTATATCCTGAAGGTATAATTCATGTCTTTATTAATGGTGAATTAGCTGTAAAAGATGGTAAGCAAACAGATCTTAGAGCAGGAAAAGTAGCTAGAAGATCATAATTATTTTGTAATAATTATTTCTTTTGCTTTGAATCCTGTATCTTCTCTTTGCCCACTAACTGAAATAGTTGTATTTATAGACAAATCTGATTTATTAACTTTACTTGTTGATTTAATTAAAGTTGAATCACTTACAATAATTTGAATTACCCCCATTTCTGTTTCAATTTCCAAATAATCATTTTCAATTTTGGTTATTTTGCCAGATAAAGAACGACCTGGTTTAAAGTTATCTGTTTCTCCCTTGGATTTTGATCCCTGAAGGTTTGATAAAGGATTCAAATTTGGCCTGGTTTGAGCAAATTCTGAACGTAATTTATTTCTGAGATCCTCTGGAACTTCATCAAGGGTTATTTCTCCGGATTTTAATTTTGCTAATATTTTTCCTTCTTCATCAGTGTAACTATTTTCATTGTTTTTTAATTCAGAAACTGTTTTGCCAGGAGGATTTAATTTTAAATATTGCTCGCCTCCGTTTTTAGCAAGTGTAATAGTTTTGCTTGCGTTATTATTACCATTATAAAATCCTATCGAATACGTTCCTCCGATTAAAATGGCTATTGATATGATTAAAATTAAATTGCGCATATATTGAAATCTCCTAATTATTGATATCTTAATGCTTCAACTGGCTGTAATTTTGAAGCTCTTAATGCAGGGAAAATTCCAAAGAATAAACCTGTGGCAGCTGATACGCTGAAAGCTAAGAATGCTATATTAAAAGTAAACTCAGTATTAAATGTAAACCCGCCATCATCTCCTTGTGGTGGGATTTGAGCAATTGAATATAGTGCAAGCCATCCGAGTAATATCCCTACTAATCCCCCAATAGAACTTAGTACAATTGATTCAGATACAAATTGCAATAATATATCTCTTCTTTTAGCTCCAAGGCTTTTTCTAATACCAATTTCTCTAGTTCTTTCTGTCACAGATACTAGCATAATATTCATTACTCCAATTCCACCTACTACTAAAGAAATTCCTGCTATGGCTGCTAAAAATATGGTTATTCCCTGTGTTACTGATTGAAAGGTGTCTAATATGTCTTGTTGGTTTAGGATTTGAAAATCATCTTCATCATCAGAGCCAATTTTATGGTTGAATCTAAGTATACTTGTTGATTCAAGGAGTGCTTTATTGACACTTTCTGAATTAATTGCTTCTACTACTATTGTATTTAGGTTGACTGTACCTGCATTAGTTTGATTTTCAGATAATCTGTAGTGAGCAGTTGTTACAGGTATTAATGCTCTGTCATCAATGCTTACTCCTCCAAATCCTCCACCCTTTTCTTCCAGAACACCTATAACTCTCATATTTCTTCCATTTATTTTGATGTTTTGTCCGACAGGGTTTCTGTTACCCAACAACTCTTCTGCTGCATTTATTCCTAATACTGCAACTTCTGAAAGATTTTCTACATGTAAATCTGATAAGAATGAACCATATTTCATTTCCAAACTTCTTACGGTCTTATAGTTTTGAGTAACACCGTAAACTTGAGTATATTTCCAATTACTTCCAAAGTTAATTTTTCCCATTTGAACTAATTCTGGAGTAACTGATTTAACTGAGGTGTTTTGTCTTTTTTCAGAAAGGATTTCAGCATCTTTTAAAGATATAATTGATGCGGCTCCTGTTTTGGAATCTCTTGAAGGTGTTATATAAATCAGATTTGTACCAAGTGATTGGATTGTATCTGTAACAGATTTTTCAAAACCTTTTCCCATACCCATTAAAGATATAACTGATAAAATTCCTATAACAATTCCAAGTAATGTTAAGCTTGATCTCAGTTTGTTTGTATTTAATGAGTTGAGTGATGTTTTAAATATATCTAATAAATTCATTTTTGATTATTTTTGTCATTTATAATTTCACCATCTCGAAAAGATATAATTCTATTTGTTTGTTCAGCTATATGTGGCTCATGAGTAACTATCAGAACTGTCATTTCGGATTCTTTATTTAAGTTATTTAAAATTCCCATTATTTCGGTCCCTGTTTTAGTATCAAGAGCGCCAGTAGGCTCATCAGCTAATACTAATAATGGATTCTTAACCAGAGCTCTCGCAATTGACACTCTTTGTTGTTCTCCACCAGACATTTCAGCGGGTTTGTGATGCATTCTTTCTTCTAGTCCAACTTTGGTTAAAGCTTCAGTAGCCTTATCTTTACTGTTGGGATTACTTGTATATGCTAATCCCATCATTACATTATCAAATGCACTTATTCTTGGTAATAGATTGTATGTTTGAAATATAAATCCAACTTTTTCACCTCTTATTTGTGCAAGTTGATTATCGTCTAGTTTCCCAACTTCTACATCGTCTAAGAAATAATCTCCGTAAGACGGGATATCAAGACATCCTAAAATGTTCATCATTGTTGATTTTCCTGATCCAGATGGTCCCATGATTGACGCAAATTCGCCTTGATCAATGTCTAGATTTACAGATTTTACCGCATTTACGTTAATTCCAGATAATGTATAAGTTTTAGATACATTTTTGAGTTTAATCACTTTCCACCTCTTTGGTTCTGATTATTTGTTCTTGGCTCAGCTGAAGGTGGACCATCTCTTATATCTCTAGTTGGAATGTCTGGTACTTCCATTACAATCATATCGTCAGAGTTTATTCCACTTAATACTTCCACCCAGATAGCATCAGAATCTCCTATGGTAATTATTTTTTCAGTAATCTCTCCATTATTTATTATTTTTACTGTTGGATTATCAAATGTTCCGTATAAACTTTGTATAGGAATAAGATTTATACCATATTTTGCTTTGGTAATTACCCGAGCTGTTGCACTTAGACCATCTTTTAATTTTATATTTCCTGGTACTATGACAGAAATTTTCACCTGAAAAGATCTTACTCCCTGTGATGCAGTAGATGCAGATGCCACATTAAATAATTTACCATCAAGTTCAATATCTTTCAGGGCATCAGTTATTATGATTGCTTTAAGATTTTGTTTGAGGTATAACACATCAACTTCATCAACATCTCCAATAAATTCAACATTATTTGGATTGGCAATATTAATGATTACATTGTTTGTGGTAATAGTGTCACCTTCTTCAAATTTGATGTCAGTTATAATCCCATCAAAAGGAGCTTTCAAAATAGCTCCTGACAGAATATTTTGTGAACTTTTAAGCAGAGCTTGAGTATTTTTTAATTGAGCTTCTTTTAAGTTTATTGTTTCTGTTTTCCCTCCCATCTTCATTTCATCTAGCATTTCTTGTTTATCATTGGTATCTGCTTCAAGTTGTTTTACATAATACTCTTTTTTACTAATATCTAATTTTGATGGATTTTTTAACTTTAACAAATCTTCTTCCAGGTTTTTCAAAGTTTCATTATTAATAGTCAATTGATGTTTTAATTGTTCTTCTTTCTCTGTTTGTGATCTTGATAAAATTTCTTTATATGTCTGATCAGCTGTTCTAAACAAAGCTGATTTGTTTTGAAATGTACTTTGTGCAGTGTCAATTGCTTTATCTTTTTCGATATTTTTTTCTTCCAAGGTTGTTATAGCTGTATTGTAAGTATCCCAGGAATCTTTCAACTCTTTTTTGATACATGTTTTAACAATAGTTACAGTACCTATTGTGTTTACAGGTAGAATTGGTGTGTTATCACATGTAATCCATATATCTTTGCTAGATGATTCATTTCCAATTGTAGTAGGACTTAAATGAAGCCATCCGTAAATGGTTAATTCATCCCATTCAGTTTTAATATTATCCTTAGGATTAAGATAGATATCTCTGGTGATTGCTCCCTCTGAAAATATCTGAGTCAGACTAATATCCCAAGATTTGAGAATTTCATCGATATTTATTAAATATTTGGAATCTGTTTTAATTCCAAACCATTTGTTTAAATTATCAAGGTACTCTGTTTTATATTTTGTTATATCTTCAGTATAAGGTTCTAGGGTTTTTGTCCATTGAGATTTTGTAAGGCTTAAAGTTCTAACTGAATTGTCTTTAGCTATTTTTGCTATATCATAATTTGACTTTGCATTATCCATGTCAACTTTTTTACCGTTTTGCATATAGTAAGTTAAATCAAATTCGGATTTTAGAAGAGTTATTTTTGCATCAGATATAGCTTTTTCTTTTAAAGCAATCAGGGTTGGATCACCGGTTTTGGTATTATTCAAATCGTCTTTTGCATCAAGTAATGATGATTTGGTTACGTTTAATTGATATTCTGCTGTTGCAATCTGGGTATCGGTATAGGGTTCCCTGGTATCATCTAGAGCTTCTTTTGCAGTCTCTACATTTGCTAATGCCTGAGCAACATTTTTTTCCAATTCAGTAATTTTAATATCTTCAAGAGTAGCAAGAATATCACCTTTTGAAACTATAGAATTTTCATCTACATGAATCTTAGATATTTTTCCTGTACTCGTGAATAACAAGTCTTCATTGGTAGAAAATTGTAATTGTCCACTAATCGAGACTTCTGAAATCAGATCACCTTTTTGCATCGAAATTATTTGTTGGTTTTCTTCAACAATTGTATTATCAGATCCTACATAATTTTTAAATACGAAAACGGAAATTAAAGTTGCTACTATTAATAATGAAGATAATGCTGAAATTTTTCCTATTTTCATAATATTAAAATTTTTAATATTATGAAAAAATGTTAATGTAACTTTTTGAATAATTTGAATAAATCGCATACTTTTGAATCTCCAGTTTATTTTTTTATAATTAGTATTATCCTGCTTTGTTGAGTTTGTTTAAATTAACAATAGGTCTTTTATTTTTATTTCCTTTTGTTTTTTCTACAGCAT
>VFGQ01000081.1 GCA_009391605.1 SAR202 cluster bacterium | reverse complement strand
TAGGAAGAAGAGGAATTACCACAAGAATTATTGGCGGGATCGATTTGGCTTTATTAGATTTCAAAGCCAAACTTTCTAATATCCCCGCGCATAAACTGCTTGGAGGGTATACCGAAAGTGTAAGAGCATATATAGCCGGTGGATATTATGAAGATGGAAAAGGATTAAAAGAACTGGGCATGGAAATGGAAGAAAATTTAAAACTTGGGGCAACAGCAGTAAAAATGAAAATAGGAGGAATATCAATAAATGAAGATGTAGAAAGAGTTAAAACTGTAAGAGAAACCGTAGGAGATAAAATTGATATTATGGTTGATGCAAATTGTGCCTATAATTTAAATCAGGCTATAAAAATAGCTGACAAAATTGAAAAATACGATATTTTTTGGTTTGAAGAACCTTTATTACCTGATGATTATAACGGATATAAAATATTATCATCAAAAAGTTCGATACCTATTGCCACTGGTGAAAATGAATACACAAAATTTGGATTTAAAGAATTAATAGAAAAAAATGGGGCAACAATAATACAACCTGATGCTTTAATAATGGGTGGGGCAACAGAATTTATGAAAGTAGCTTCATTTGCAGAAACGCATCATTTGGAAATAGCCCCTCATGGCAACCAAAATGTACACATTCAACTTCTTTGCGCAATTCCAAATGGTTTAATTCTTGAATATTATGTGGGTAATACCGATCCTCTTTGGGGACAAATATATCAAAATGATTTGAAATTAAAAAATGGTATGGTGAGCCCTCCAGATGTTCCAGGACTAGGATTAGAAATAAAAGAAACAAATCTCGAAAAATATAGAGTTATATAAATTACTCTTCAGATTTGTCATCTGTATCTGAATCGGCTGACTCGTCAGTCTCTGCCTGATCCTCAGACTCTTCTCCCTCAATAATTTCTTCTTCAACTTCTTCTTCAATCTCTATTCTAGGCGGTATTACTCTTGCTATAGCAAATGATTCATCAGAAACAATTTGTACACCTTCAGCAACTTCAATTTCACTTACCAAAATACTTTGTTCCAAAGATTCTATAACAGATATATCCAATTCAATTGATTTTGGAACAACATTTACTTTACTTGAAATTCTTATTGTTTCCATTAATTTAATCAATACACCACCTAAGTTTTTAACTGCAGGTGATTCCCCAGTCAAATTAACAGGTACTTCAACTTCAACCTGATCATCCTTGCCCACTATTTGAAAATCAACATGAATGATCTGCTCTGTTAATGGATGTCTTTGTACTTCTCGTGCAAAAGCAATAATATTTTTCTTGCCATCATTTAAAGTTATTGGGCTTGAAAATCCTGCTAAGTTTAAAACAGAAATTAGTTCTGACATTTCAACTTGCATGGAAGCAGAATCAAATTCAGATCCATATAAATGGATAGGAGTTATCCCCTGATTTCTCAAGGTTTTTACCTTTTTCCCTTCAATAGTTCTTTCTTGTATTTGCAGAACAGCATCCATATCAATAATATAAAATAATAAATAATTTATCTAAAGACTAAAAATAGCTACAATAATCTATCACAACATCAGGCCATAAACAATACAATGATTTGGTGTATTTTAAATAACTATATTAAGAAAAAGGAAGAAAAGTGAAAGTATCAAAAGCACAAAAATCTGATATTCCAGAAATAATTCAATTCAATATAAATATGGCTATGGAAACTGAAAATAAAAAATTAGATGAACACACTGTAACAAAGGGAGTTCGTAAAGTTTTCAGTTCTCCTTCTCTGGGTTACTACATTATTGTTAAAGATCCCTCAGGCATACTTGGTTGCTTAATGATAACTTATGAATGGAGTGACTGGAGAAATGGTTTGTTTTGGTGGATTCAAAGCGTATATGTTAAAAAAGAATACAGAAGAAAAGGTGTTTTTAGAAAAATGTATAACTTTATACATGGAAAAGCAATTTCTGACAAAAAATGTACTGGAATAAGATTATATGTTGAAAACAATAACTCTGTTGCTCAAAATGTTTATAACAACCTTGGCATGGTAGAAACACACTATAAATTATTTGAGAAAGATTTTAATAAATAATTAATTTGAATTGATGAATTTTTTATAAATATCGTTTGCTATAGAAACATCCCATGTAGCAATACCCAAAGATTTAAAAAAAATTTTATTCTTTTCATAAGATAATTTAAACTCAGGTTTAAAAATATCTGAAAAATATATTACATCTTTCCATTGCAACAATCCTTTTGAAACAGGATTTAATAAATCTCCACTTTCTAATTTAGCCTGATCTATATCATCTGCGATCACCAAATTACAATTTGCAATTGTTTTCTCATCAATCTCTATGTAATAAGGAGTAGCAGCACCCATACCTATAATTAGATACTGATCTTTTAAATAATCATAATTTATAACTGGTGAAGAAGAATTTGTTGCAGTAATTATCACATCACTATCAATTAACGCATCTTTCATAGAATCACAATTAACAAACTCTTGTTTTGAAAATAATTTTCGAAAATCCATAACAAATTTTGTTCTTCTGTTTTTATTTGGACTAAAAATAAAAATTTTTTCAAAATCAGGATTAGTAGCAATAACAGACTTTAATTGCTGCTGCGCCTGAAAACCTGTACCAATAATGGCTAAATTGCGCATATTATTAGTTCTTAATTTATTAATAGCCAAAGCTGTAACAGCAGCAGTCCTGTATCTTCCAATCTCTTCAGCTTCTAAAATAGCTAATAAATTTTTGTCCCGAAAATTATATAAATAAATATAATAAAAATAATGTCCGTTATTAACTACATAATGCTTAATTCCAAATACATTCATTCCAGGAATTGAAGCTGTCATATCTGCTAATAATTTTGAATCACCAAAAGATTTTGTAGTTCTTGGTTTTAAATATACTGAACCTTCACTTTGCATTCTCATCACAGATTCTACCGAATGATACGCAAGTTCCATAGAAATTAATTCAGTAACAATGGAATGATTAATAATTTTCAAATCTGACAACCACCTAATTATGATTTTACAGCTATAATTTCCATCCAATTTCGATTAACAAAAGTAATCTTTAATTCCTCAAAAGTTTCTTTAATTCCTCTTTGCAAAGCTTCACTGGCTATTTCTAATTTAACTCCTGGCATAACACCCTCAATAAAATCTTTAAAACTACTAATATCTAACCAACCCTCAATAGGTACTTGTACGGTACGAATTTTAGTACTTACAATTTTCATGCCACAATTTTCTAACACATTTTTATACTGAACAGGATTTAATTGTACTCTAGATTCTATTTTTTCTGATTTCACAGGACGTAATTTATAATCTTTAACCAGGATTTTCATAGCTTTAAACATCCATTTTCTATAAAACGCAAGAGTATCTTCTGGGTGAGCACCATCAAAAAAAGATGAATTAAAAGCAAACTTACCATTAGGTTTTAATATTTTCATAACATCTTTAATAACTAGTTCTTTATCATCAAGATAATGAATAGCATTACACAGTACTACTAAATCAACTTTTTCTTTTAATTTTGATGAAAATTCCTCATACCGACTTTGTACAAAACTTAATATTGAATCCGAAATAGTTTTAAGATTATTTTTGGCTTCTATTAAAGAAAGCTCAGAATTATCCACAGCAATAATTGAAAAATTATTAGAATTATTTCTAAATAATTTTTCTAAAATTAAATTAGTTATCCCTCCACTACCACAACCTAAATCTACGATTTTCTGATTAGATTTAATATCTAGAGAATTAATTAATTCTTTATTTACATTATTATAAAAATCATTTTGAGAAAATTTTGAAAATCCAAAATTTTTATTACTCATACTCAAACCTTTTTAAATTTATAAAAACTATATCATAAATATTTATAATATTAAAATTTCTATACTACTGAAAACAATTCAGTAAAATGGGTTTCCTGTAAAGTTGGATATATTTCGCTAAATAAAGAAGTTATTTCTTTTGTAGCTCTAACCTTATCCCTGGAATCCATATAATCTTCATAAGATGCCCATCTTTGTATAGTTTGAACTTTACCATGGAATCCATATGATGCCCTTAAAATCTCAATTGCCGGGAATCCATTATCTACAAAAGCCTGCTGAACTTTTTTCAATAAATTCATCATTGTTCCACCAGTCCCTGCCTTAGGTATGTAAGTTCTCATAACAATTATCATAATTCAACCTCCTGATATAGCTGGTAAAAAATGCACTTCACTATCTGATTCAACATCTTCAAGTAATCCCATAGGTGTTATATGTCCATCAACAGCTACTGAAATACTCGGTTTAATTTTATGTCCTTCTACTAATTTTGATTTAATACCCGGAAACTTTATATCTAAATTGTTAACAATTGTTCTAACATTTTCACCTTCCACATCAATCTGACTTACATTATTTGTAAATTGATGTAATAAAGATGGAATGAACACTTTAGCCATTATCTATCCAATATTATTTTCCATTAGTCTTTTCAACTATTGCTGCCGGGTTTATCGGCAATGAATTAAATCTGACTCCTGTCGCTTGTTGTATTGCATTTGCAATTGCAGGAGTCGGGGGAACTATATTAGCTTCACCAACACCTCTAACACCATAAGGATGTGACGGATCAGGAACTTCAACTATAATTGTGTTAATTTTTGGCAAATCAAGGCTTGTAGGCATTCGATAATCAAGAAGTGAACTATTATTCATAACTCCTTGTTTATCATAAAAATACTCTTCATTTAAAGCCCATCCAATTCCTTGTACACTACCTCCCTGCATCTGTCCTTCAACATAACTAGGGTGTATTGCTTTACCTGCATCTTGTATAGAAGTAAAATCAAGAATTTCCACTTTTCCAGTTTCAGGATCATATTCAATATCAGCTATAGATCCTGCAAATGATCCACCTACTTTTGAAGGATTAATGGATCCTGTTCCAGCTATGGAACCACCAGTTTCTTCTAAATCAGCAGCTAATTCCTTAAATGACTTCTTTAACTCAGGATCAGATTTAGAACTAAATTCCCCATTTTCATAAGTAACTTCTTCCACAGAAATTCCCCATATTTTAGCGGCTCTTTTTATCATTTTAGACTTTACTTCCTCAGCAGCCAAATGAGCTGCATAGCCAGTAGCAAATGTGGTCCTACTTCCTCCTGTTACGTGAGTATATCCGACCGATTCTGTATCAACAACAGCAGGATTAACATCATAATAGGATATAC
This sequence comes from SAR202 cluster bacterium, assembly GCA_009391605.1. The sequence goes on along the minus strand of VFGQ01000081.1, from coordinate 524 downwards.
CTAGAGTCTCAGCTGCTTGCATGGCAATAGACGCTCTGCTACCTCCAATATCTGTTGATCCCTCAGCGAGGCTAATTGTACCATCACTATTTACCATAATATTACATGATGACTGTAAACCAACATTAAACCAATAACCAACTGCAACCCCTCTCCCCTTATTCGGACCATCTAAAGATTTTTTATATTGTGGAGAATTTTTCATTGCTTCTAAAACTTCTGTTAGCCCTATGACCGGAAATTTCGGCCCATCAGCTCTTCTGTCTCCTTCTTTGACAGCATTTAATAATCTCAAATCAATTGGATCAATATTCAATTTCTTTGAAATCTCATCAATAACTTGTTCCGTGGCAAATGCAGCGTTTGGAGAACCTGGAGCTCTATAAGCTGCGGTCTTAGGTTTATTAACGATTACATCATATCCGTCAATTAATTGATTTCCGCAATTATAAGCAGCAAAAACACATTGAGACCCCATTCCTACAGGAGATCCAGGAAAAGCCCCTGCCTCAAAAGCAAGTTCA
>VFGQ01000032.1 GCA_009391605.1 SAR202 cluster bacterium | reverse complement strand
TCTAGGCTTATTGTTGCCAATAAGCTCAAGCGATCTACCCAAAGTACTTGGATATGGGATTATCCCTTTCCTTTCTATATGATCTTTCACCAGGTGGGGTTTGCCATGCCTTTATTGTTACCAATTAAGCGGTGAGCTCTTACCTCACCTTTTCACCCTTACTATTATTAAATAGCGGTATATTTTCTGTGGCACTTTCCTTCAAGTCACCTTGACCAGTCGTTAACTGGCACCTTTCCCATTGGAGCTCGGACTTTCCTCTATTTAAAATAGCGATCGTCCAATCACCTCATCATATATATTATTATAATATATTTTTGGAATAATATAGATTTATAAGTATAATAATATGTATATATATAAATAATTGATAATTATGATGAACAAACCATCTGTACAAAGAGATAATTCTGGAGCTCTAACCATAAAGATAACATCTGATGCAGTTAATCATATTAGAAGCTTTGGGCAACTTGAGGGTAAAGATAAAACTAATTTAAGGGTTGCAGTGAAAGGTGGGGGGTGTTCTGGGTTAACTTATGTTTTGGAATTAGCTGAAAACCCTACTGATAATGAAAAAGTTATTAGTGAGAATGGGTTGGAACTTTATGTTGATAAAAAATCATATATTTTTCTTGCTGGAACTACTTTGGAGTATCAAGGTGGATTAAATGGTAAAGGCTTTGTTTTTCATAACCCAAATGCTAAAACAACCTGCGGTTGTGGTACTTCTTTCTCGGTATAATAATATATGAATTTATCCGAATTAAATTTAAATGTACGAATACACACCCCTTCTAAATATAAGTTTATTGTTGTAAAAGGTAAAGATAATATAGATTTATTGGATAGATTGACTACTAATGATTTGAAAAGTTTAAAATCAATGGAACATGCTTATTCTCTGCTAGTGTCTCCAAAAGGCAGAATGATTGAAATGCTAAGTATATTAAATATAGAAGGGCAAATTATTTTAGGATGTTCTGAAGATTCTTTAAATAAAGTTTTAGAATGGATAGATTTTTACACATTTGGTGAAGAAGTTGAAATTACTCTTGATCAAAAAGAATATCAATCTAAAATTATGATTATGGGTGAAAATTCTATTTCATTTATCAATTTTATTTTTGGCATTGATATGTCACTATCTGAAGGAAAATCTATGTTTATTGCTTTAAATAAGCAACTTTATGGAAGAATTAAGCTTCTTATAGTAAATAAAAATTATTTTGATTTTGGTCATTTTGAAATATATGCCTCGAGAGAAGATATTGATTATATCTTGAAATTATTTAAGCAAAATAGGCATAATTTCAAATTAGTTGAGTATTTAAATGATGATCAATTTAATAACTATAGAATTGTAAATAATTTAGCAGGATACCCAGCAGAAATTAATGAAAATTATAATCCCTTGGAAGCAGGTTTGAAAAAATATATTAATTTTAATAAAGGATGCTATATTGGGCAAGAAGTAATAGCTAGATTAGATACGTATTCTAAAGTTAAAAATAGATTAGTTTTAATTAAAAGTGATACTGAAGTAGATTCAGAATTAATTAACCAAGATAAGCATATTGGAAATATAACATCTTATTCTTCCCCTGATTTTTATAATGGTGATTATAAATTGGCTTATATAAGAAAAAGTTTTATTAAGGATTGTGAGTCTGATTTTAATTTCATAAATAATACAGGTAGCGAGATAAAAGTTTATCTTTAAATTAGATTATATCCCCCATCTATTATTATAGTTTGCCCTTTAATCATTTCAGATTTTTTACTACAAAGAAAAATTACTAGATTTGCTATATCTGTCTTTGTTAAAGACCTTCCTGAAGGATTATTTAAAGAATTTGATATCATATTTTTTTTATTTGGAAAACTTTTTAAAGCGTCAGTTTCAACTAATCCTGCTGATATTGCATTTACATTTATCTTTTTTTCTGCAAATTCAACAGCTAAATATTTTGTTATTGTTTCTAATGCTGCTTTTGATGTTCCTACTGAAAAATAGTATGGTAAAACTTTTTTTGAACCTAAACTCGAAATATTAATTATTGAGCCTCCATCTTTCATAAGTTTTGAAGCTTCAACAGAGCAGAGCCAGGGAGCTTTTGCATTAATATTTAATGTCCAGTCCCAATGCTTGGTTTGAAGTTCAGAAGCTAATTTTTGCACACCTGATGCTGCATTATTTATTAGATAATTAACTTTTTTATATTTGGAATTAATTTCTTTAAAGAAATTAATTATTTGTTGTTCTTCATTTAAATTACATTTTATGACATCACAATTAACTCCATACTTTAATATTTCATCCTGAGTATCCTTGGCTTCTTTGTGATGTCTTGCGTAATTAAATATTATATTTGAGCCTTGTTTGGCAAATTGTAGACAAATTTCTTTTCCAATTCCTCTACTTCCCCCAGTTACGATTGCTATTTTTGTTTTGAACTCATTTGTTTGATTATTCATGATATTTTAATCATTGTAGTTTTATAAATGATAGACTAAATTGCCATTCCTCCATCAACACTTATTATTTGTCCAGTTATATATTTTGCTTTTTCAGAACATAAAAAACTTGCAAGGTAAGCTATATCTTCTACTTCCCCAAAGTGTCCCTGAGGTATCCATTTCATTATATTATCTTTTTGTTCTTGTTTTAAAACATCAACAGTTTCAGTGTTTATATATCCAGGAGTTATTGTATTTACTGTAATATTCCTGGTTGCAACTTCTTTAGCTAATGATTTTGTAAATCCCATCATTCCAGCTTTGGAAGAAGCATAATTTGCCTGACCTATGTTACCTCGGATACCTACAACTGAACCTATATTTAATATTCTTCCCCATTTCTTTTTTAACATAGATTTTATTGCAGGTTTTGAACAATAAAAAATACTGTCTAAATTAGTCCTTAAAACCCTGTCCCAAGCTTCATCTGACATTCTGATTAATAGATTGTCATCAATTATTCCTGCATTGTTCACTAATATATCTAGGGTGCCAAAAGTGGAAATAGATTCTTGGACAATAAGACTGCAATCATCTTTGTTACTAACATCCCCTTTCAATATTATTGATTTAACATTGTATTCATTAATTAATTCGTTGGAGATTTTCTCAGCTTCTTTTTTAGATTTATTATAATTTATAGCTACATTGACTCCTTGCTTGGCTAATTCAATAGAAATAGCTCTTCCTATACCTTTAGATGCCCCAGTAATTAAAGCATTTTTATTTTTTATATTATTCATTATTATAATTTGTTTTGTAATTTTTCAATTTCTTTATTCATTTCATTTATTAAATCATTTTCTATCCAGATAATAATACTTTCTATAGCATTGATTATAGTTTTATGTGAGGCTTTGCCGTGACCTAATGCAGCAATGCCATTTACTCCAAATAAAGGGGCAACGCCATATGTTTCTCCAACATTGAATAAATTTAAGGCTTTTGTAGATATTACATTCAGTAAATCTTCAGAAATTTTATTTTGCAATTCTTCATATAAAAAATGTTCAATTAAATCTCCAGAGGATTCTAAGATTTTTAATAATATATTCCCTACAAAACCATCACAAACAACCACTTCAGCTTTATTATGGAATAAGTCTTGAGGTTCAATATTTCCTATGAAATCAAGATTTGTATTTTTAAGTAAATCATAAGTATCTCTTATTAATTTATTACCTTTACCTTTTTCTGACCCTACATTTAATATCCCTATTCTTGGATTGTTGATATTAAATGTTAGTTTTGCATATACAGATCCAAGTACAGCAAAAGTAACTAATTGAGATGGCTTACAATCTACATTTGCTCCTATATCAAGTACAACTGTATTGGGGGAATTTCCAATTATTGGGCCACCTACTGTAGGTCTTTCTACACCTTTAATGATACCCATTGTAAGGGCACATGCAGCCATTGATGCGCCAGTTGAACCCATAGAGATCAATCCATCAGCTTGCCCATTTTTAACCAAATAAGCACTGATAACTATAGATGCTTTAGGGTTTTTCTTTAATGCTATAACTGGTTGATCTCCATCTTTGATGACCCCTTCTGAAGGTATTATTGTGATTCTATTAGTTTCTATAGATTCTAATGCTTCTGGGCCTAGTTGACTCAATGAATTTTTTATTTGTATTTCGTCTCCTACAAGTAAAATATTAATCTTATTGTTATTTTGTACAGATAATACAGCACCTTTGATGATTTCAAATGGTGCATTGTCTCCTCCCATTGCATCAATTGCTAAATTTATGGTTTTATCTGCCAAAATTATTTCCTTTTTTTTAATATAAGTATTTTTACGAATGATATATCAAAATTCAATTATAGCGAAGCCCTTTATGGCCTCTGTTCCATTATTTTTCTGAACCATCAAATCAATTTTCAATTTATTATCTTCATTTTTAATGACTTTGCCATATGTGGTTATTTCTTCATTCATATAAACAGGTGCTTTGAATTTTATGTCTATTGAGCTCTTTGATAGCCATAAATCACCATATTCAGCAAATAACATTTCAGATAGAATACCGCCTATCATCATCCCATGAGCAATAGTGTTTTTAAATATACTTTTCTTTGCAAATGATTCGTTTAAATGTATAGGATTTAAATCTCCGCTGGCTTTTGCATAATTATTAACATTTGATTGTATTATTTTATTTTTTATGGATTTTAATTCATATCCGCATGAAAATTTATTCATTTTTCTTTTTGTACTAATAAATTTGCTATTGATTCACAATAACTATTTTTGTTCTGATCATATATATTGATTTTCAGTGTTAAAATTCGATTCCCACCTCTTATGGTATTTTTAGTTATTTTAGCTATTGTATGCATTTTGGAATTTTGTAATATAGGCATAGAATTAGTTATTTTTTGAGAAAGATGTATTGTTCCTTCAGGTAATTCGAATAATTTGAATATTTCTCCAAAAATTATTGCAGTTGGAAATAATTTGGGTGTAAATTGTGTTTTTAGACTAGTATTCTTATGGTTAATACTTTTCATGTAATTATTTAATATGTTTTCGCTTAGAAATATTTCAGAGTCAAGTAATATTTCGTCAGGTTGTAGAAGACTTAATTTCATTTAAATGATTTAATATTTGTAAATTTAAATTATATATTATCTTAATTTCGGGTAACAAATGTACTACAACGTATCTAGTTTAAATAATGAAAAGATAGGAAGTAATCGTGAATGGTTGATAGACTCAGTGAATTTAAAATATTCTGATTTAGGTTTAGTGCAAATTAAATCAGGAAATTTTAAATTAATTAAAATTGATAAAGGTGTTTGGGTAGTGGGGTCATTGAAGATAGTTATAAATATGGATTGTATAAGATGTTTAAGCCAATTAGATGTTTGTATGGACATTAATATAGATGAAGAATATAGATATGATTATTTTACGGATGATAAATTTGACGATAATTTCATCATAGATGATTCAAACCATTTAAGCTTAAAAGAGTGCTTGAGAGAATATATTTTTGTTACGTCTCCTATGAAACCTGTTTGTAATAAAATATGTAAATTATGATTTGATAAATAGTTTGTTAAACTTGTTATTTAATGTAATATGTATTTTGGATTTAAATATGGCACCATTACCTAAGAAAAAATCTTCTAGAAAAAGAAAAAAAGACAGAGCTTCTCATTTTGGCATTAAAAATGTACCATTGACAAAATGTAAGGAACCAAGTTGTGGAGCTTATATAGTGCCACATGCTGTTTGCCCTGAATGTGGAATGTATAAAGAAAGACAAGTATTAGATATTTAGTAATATTATGACAAACATTACTCAATCAAATAAATATGATTCTGGAATATCTTTTGTTTTCCCTGGACAAGGGAGTCAAAAAGTAGGAATGGGAAAAGATTTACTTGAATTTAAAACTTCAAAAGATATTTTTGATAGAGTAGATAATGC
>VFGQ01000048.1 GCA_009391605.1 SAR202 cluster bacterium | reverse complement strand
TGCTAAAGCCAAAGCTGATGCTGATGCTAAAGCCAAAGCTGATGCTAAAGCCAAAGCTGATGCTGAGTCAACTTTAGAGCAATCTAACCAAGATAAATTGATGAATGAAATATCATTAATAATTAAACAAGCTGCGATGGCGGGTACTCTTCAAGAAATAGACCCTGTAAAATTATGCTCTACAATGCCGGAAGCCACGCAATATATGTGTACACAAAAGGTAAAAATGGATATACAAGCTGAAATGGCTAAAATTCCACAAACTTCACAGCATAGTAAAGATCAAAGCCCAAAACCGGATCCAAATTCTAAAGATCCATGTGCTGCAGTACCTAAAGACGCAAAAGCAGAATGCGAAAAAGGAATCGCGGCTGCTCGTAAAAACCAAGCAGAATCGAAAGCTAAAGCTGAAGCTGAAGCTAAAGCTGAAGCTGATAAATGGGTTAAAAGTTTTGATCCAAATAATATACCTAAAATTGCAAAATATAATTTTATTAACTTGGATAAATTTTCAAGAATGTCGAAACTCAGATCTGCTGTAGGTCATAATTATTCCTTTAAAACTGAGGAAGATGATCCTACACGTCAAAATTGCAAAAGTATGAAACACTATTTTATCCCAGTTGGAGCGCCTAAATCCAACGAAGCCGTTAGCATAACTCCTCATACATTTAAGTGGATGACTCTAAAATTTTATTCCCCTGTTAATGGTGTTATAAATCATGTGGAATACACAGAAAATCAATATGGTACTGAAGCCAATTTTGGAATACAGGCCACAGACGAAGATGCCAAAGGATATTATTTTGATTATTATCACATTGCACTAGATCCCAATCTTAAAGTTGGTTCAACTGTAACAGAGGGACAACAAATAGGTACACTTGGAGATGAAAACGCATATGGTGAAATGGCAGTATCTGCACGTGAATCAAAAACTAAAATACATTTAATTTCTTTTCTAGAAGTAGTCACGGATGAAATATTCAATCTTTATAAAAGTAGAGGAGTAGATTCTCCTTCTGATGTAATAATAACCCGAGAAGAAAGAGATGCAAATCCTTTACCTTGTGATAATTCTGAGGCTGGATGGTTTATTGGTAGCAGCAAAAGTAATAAACCTAATATTAGTTTTCAAAAATGGGTATATGAAAGTGAGGATAACTGGTTTTCCTTTAAGTAATTCAATCTACTAAAGGCCAATATTTAATAAACGGTTTTCCAATAACAAAATCATAATTTACTTGTCCCCAGTTTCTAGAATCATTACTTACTCTTCTATTATCACCAAGAACAAATATATGATTAGGATCTACAGTTACAGGACCAAAATTATCATAACTACGATATTTATCTGATTCAAGATATGGTTCTTTAATCTTAATATTATTAACAAAAACAAATCCATTTCTTATAGAAATATTATCACCAGGTAATCCTATAATTCTCTTCACAAATTTTCTTTTGACATTAGATGGGTATTTAAAAACGACTATATCTCCATGGCGGGGATCAAAAGGTTCTAAATAATATGAATTGTTATTAACAATATCTTTTGGTAAAATATTTTCAATATAAGAAAACTTTAATACTAACACCCTTTGCTCTGACACATAACTAGGAATCATACTATCTCCTCTCACAACATAATTTTGCAATGTAAGATTCAAAGCCAAAAAAAACAGTAAGCCTATTAAAATACTCTCGGAAATTTCAACTAAAGAGTTCCATGTTTTTAATAAATATTTCATAAATATAAATTGACATTATTTTTCTTCTTATTTTATTCTTATTTAGGTAAACTGTAAGCAACAAGATCAAAAATTTAATACTATTATGATTAAAATATTTAAATTTCTATTCATATCTATATTTATATTTGTAATAACCTTATCATGCAGCAATGATAATGATCAGACAAATATCGAATCTGACGACTCAACCCAAAAAAATATCAGCAATTTAAATGAATCAACTAAAAATATTTCCAGAATTCAACCAAATACTCAAATAATAAATAATGGCCAAATTGGCATATGGGTAAATGGGCGAGCTACAATCATTACTGAACCTGATATGGTTGAGATGTCTGTTGGAATAGAATCAACTAGTAAAATAGTTTCAGAATCAGTGCAAATTGTAGCCACAGATCATGCAAAATTAATTTCTATATTAATAAATAAAGGTATTAAGAAAACTGAAATTAAAACTTCAAGCTATAATATAAATCCTCAATACAAATATACTAAAGACGGTTCAGAATTAACTGGATACAAAGTAACTCATTACTCATCATTTACTTACAGAGATATTGACAAAATTGGAGATCTTATAGACACCATTTCTTATGGCCCAAAATCAATAGGAGATAATTTGCGAATTAATTCTATAAATTTTTCTATTGAAAATCCAAAAGTTTTTGAAACAAAACTAAGACAAAACGCAATCATTGATGCGGAAAACAAAGCTGATGAGATAGCAAAGTTTGCCAATGTCATATTAGGTTCACCAATTTATATATCAGAAAATTCACCCATTAATTTTACAAAACAAATTTCAGAATCAGATATAGGAATAGCACGTATGGCAGCTGCTCCTTCTACTGAAATTTCAAGTGGTCAGTTAACTTTATCTTTTAATATTAATATGGGCTTTTCAATAGTTAAATGATCATTGTATTATGCTAAAATTCACCTTGGAGAAAATATGGTATTAAGTGATAAAACTATAAAAGAAGAAATACAAAAAAATAATATAATCATTGAACCTTTAGGAGAAAATGCAATTCAGCCAGCCAGTGTTGATGTAAGATTAGATGAAAATATATTGGTATTCAGAAATACTGAACAACCCTATATTGATGTAAAAAATATTTCTGAAGATCTAACAGACTTAATTAAAATTAAATCTGACAAACCTTTTATATTACATCCAAATCAATTTGTATTAGGAAGTACCCTTGAATATGTTGAAATCCCAAATCATTTGGTATCAAGATTAGAAGGCAAAAGTTCTCTTGGTAGAATTGGCCTACTAATTCATTCAACAGCAGGCTATGTTGACCCTGGATTTAAAGGGAATCTTACCTTGGAATTAAGTAATGTAGCTAATCTACCTATAACACTGTACAAAGGTATGAAAATTGGACAAATGTCATTTACACAATTAACCACTCCTGTAGAAACTCCTTATGGCTCTGATATTTTGAATTCAAAATATCAAGGGCAAAAATTACCCACAGCAAGTTTGTTTCATAAAGATTTTGGAAAATAAATCTAATCAATACATGTCAGAAGCAATTAACCAGGCTAAATTAGCTATGGGATTAACAAGCCCTAATCCCCCTGTAGGAGCAGTAATAGTTTCTGATCAAAATAAAATTATTGGCACAGGACATACCCAGGCATATGGAAAAAATCATGCAGAAATAGAAGCTATAAAATCATCTTCTGGTAATATTCAAAACAGTACTTTATACACTACTCTTGAACCTTGTAATATTGAAATTAATACACCTGCATGTACAAAAGAAATTATAAAAAACAAAATCAAACATGTAATTATTGGATCTACTGACCCTAATCCAAAAATAAATGGTCGAGGAATAAAAATTTTAGAAGACAAAGGAATTACTACAGAAATATTCAAATATAATGAAACTCTAGAATCTACTCTAGAATCATATAAATATTTTGTTAAATATCATAAACCTTTTATTACTGTAAAATACGCTATGTCTTTAGATGGTAAAATTGCAAGCAATACCGGAGATTCTAAATGGATTTCCTCAGAGAAATCAAGAGAATATGTACATCATATAAGGTCTAATTCTGATGCTATTTTAACAGGGGTAAATACAATAATATACGATGACCCTCAACTTAATGTCAGATTATCTAATTACCAAAAAAAACATCAGCCTAAAAAGATTATTCTAGATACTAACGGAAGAGTTCCATCTGATTCTAAATCCCTTGATTCAAACTGTATTTTAATAACATCAAAATTAGATAACAAATTAAAGGACAAACTACATTCAAAGGGAGTAACAATAGAATATATACCCACAGGTAAAAATAAAAAAATAGATCTTAGATATTTGCCTGAAATATTAATCAAATATAACCTTATAAATATTTTTGTTGAAGCCGGATCTACTTTACCAGGAGAATTGCTATACAATAATCTAGTTAATAAAATTATTTTATTTATCAGCCCTAAAATTATTGGAGAATCAAAATTTGTCCCCTTTGGAAGTAAAGGAATAAATAAAATAATAAATTCATACAAACCAAAAAAAATAATTAACTCTTCAATAGAAGATGATATATTAATAAAAGCGTGGTTATAAATGTTTAGTGGTATAGTTGAAAAAATTGGAATTATAAAAGAACTCACAGCAGATAAACTTGTTATTCTAGAACCATCAATTGCTCAAGCATTGAATATATCTGACAGTATTGCTGTAAATGGGATTTGCCTAACAATTGTGGATATACATAAAGAATGTTTTGTAGTAGAAATATCCCCTGAAACGATGTCCCGAACAAATCTTCAAGATTTAAATAAAAATGATTTATTAAATTTAGAAAAACCATTGGCATACAACGGGTTAATAGGTGGTCATCTTGTACAAGGCCATGTTGATACTATTGGTAAAATTGAAAATATAAAAGAAGAAGGAAATTCAAAAATATTTACTATTTCTCATCCCAAAACATATACTCAGTATGTAGTAGAAAAGGGATTTATAACTGTAGACGGAATTAGTCTCACAGTTGTAGAATGTGTTGATAATAAATTCACACTTTCAATTATTCCTTATACATTCAATAATACAAATTTAAAATTAAAAAAAGTAGGACTGAATTTAAATATAGAATTTGACATATTAGCAAAATATGTA
>VFGQ01000055.1 GCA_009391605.1 SAR202 cluster bacterium | reverse complement strand
TTTTGAAAATACAGAAGAAGTATAAGTAAAATAATCTCTTAATCTTTTGTCTAAGACTAATTGTAATAAAAATTCATAGCTTTGCCCCAATAATTCCATAGCAGGAGATTCATATATTCCCCTTGATTTTATACCTAAAAATCTATTTTCAACTGCATGAATTCCTATTCCAACTCCATGCCTTCCTGCCAAATTGTTCAATAATTTAAATACTTCAACTAAACTATAATTATCTCCATTTATTTTAGTAGGTATGCCGTTTTCCCATTTAATTGAAATTAATTCTGGTTTATCAGTAGCATCCCAAGCCCAAACACCCATTCCTGGTTCAACAAAATAAGGGGATTCTTCAACATTCTCTAAATCTCCTGCTTCATGTGTAAGCCCTAATAAATTTGCATCAGTTGAATATCTTGATTCAGCAGAAGATTTTATTGGCAAATTGTTTTGATCGCAATATTTGATCATTTCAGCTCTGCCTGGAAAATCATTCAAAAATATTTCATCCCTCCAAGGTGCATATACTTTAATATCAGGATTGAGCATTTTAGTAGCCAATTCAAATCTAATTTGATCATTTCCTCTTCCTGTAGCTCCATGGAATAAAATGTTTGAATGGAATAATTCAAACTGAGGTAAAAGAGAAGATATTGTCACCGGCCTTGCTATACCAGTGGTATTCCAATAACCACCTTCATATTTAGCTTGAGATTGTATAACTTTCAAACCACAAATCGACAATTTTTCAGTTCCATCAACTATTACAGCATCAGTAGCACCAGAAGACATCATTCTTTCAGCAACAGAATTAATATTTTCTTCATCCGGCTGCCCTAAATCAACAGTTACGCACTTTAGTTTAAAATCTTTTTCAGCAAGCCAATGAGTGATAGTGCAACTATCCAAACCGCCAGAAACAGCCCCAACTAAATTTGTATTTTGTTCTTTTAAAAGGTCTTTATAATTCATGCAATTATCTTATTGCTTTTTCAATAGCATTTTTAATTTTTATTATCGCCTGATCAATCTCAGTTTTAGTAACTGTCAAAGGAGGCATAAATCTTATCGTATTAGGTCTGACAGCATTTATTAAAATTCCTTCTTCATTACAATTTGATACTAAATCAGCTGAAATATCAGCTGCAAATTCCATTGCAATTAACAATCCCATACCTCTAACTTCTTTAATGATTTCATATTCACTAATCAAATCATTTAATTTATCCATAAAATATTTACCTAATTCATTAACTTCATTATGGATATCATTTTCAAGAATATATTTTGTTGAAGCATAAGCCGCAGCAGAAGTAAGAGCATTGCCTCCAAAAGTTGAACCATGATCGCCTGGAACAAAAACTGAGAACTCATCTTTTGCTAATATTGCGCCAATTGGTACTCCTGCCCCCAAGCCTTTTGCTAAAGTTATAACATCTGGTTCAATGTTATATTTTTCATAACCATATAATGCTCCCAACCTTCCTATACCTGTCTGAACCTCATCAATAATCATAATAAGGTTTTCTTGATTACAGATATTTCTAACCTGTTGGACAAATTCTTGTGTACATAGATTAACCCCACCCTCACCCTGCACAACTTCTAGCATTATTCCTACAGTATCTTTATCTATTAATTTTTGCACAGACTGAATATCGTTTAAATTAAAATAATCAAAACCCTCTGTCACCGGCATAAAAGTTTCATGATATTGGGGTTGTCCTGTAGCTGCAAGAGTTGAAATAGTTCTTCCGTGAAAAGAGTCAAATGCAGTCAATATTTTATGGGCTCCGTTTTTATTAAGTTTCCCCCATTTTCTAGCTAATTTAATTGCCCCTTCATTCGCTTCTGCCCCACTATTGCATATAAAAATTTTATCTAAAACACTATTTTCTATTAGTATTTCTGCTAGCTTAAGCTGAGGTATTGTATAAAATACATTAGATGTTTGTAATAAAGTTTTTGCCTGTTCCTCAATTGCCTCTGCTACAATTTCATTAGAATGCCCTATGTTATTTACAGCCCAACCTGAAGTAAAGTCTAGATACTCATTGCCAGCTGTATCCCACACCTTAGTACCTTTACCTCTTTCCAGGACCATCGGATACCTATTTGCAGCATGCATATAATACTTAGATTCCATTTCTTTCCATTTTGATTCATCCATATCCTTCTCCTATATACATAAATTTTATTATTATTTAACTTGATTTAATTCTTCTAAGATTAGTTTAATATCTTCGAGAAGATTTTCAATCTTTTTAGAAAGTTCATCAGAAATGCCTTTGGCTAAATCATCAACTTCAGGTATTACCTTGATGTCACCAGTCTGTATTTCATTTGATTGTTTTTCAATTAAAGCCTTAACACCTTCATGAACAGAATCTGCCATAATTACATGATCAGCTGATGCAAGAATAACTTTTTTAAGTTCAGGTAAATCTACTCCCTCAGCCTGCAAATAAATTGGTTCTGCATACAATAAGGTATCTGCAATTGGAACAACTAACAAATTCCCTCTTATACAAAACGATCCTTCCTGGCATCTTAATGTAAACCATTCAGATATCATAGGATCATTATCCATACGTGCTTCTATTTGTTCAGTACCATAAATTGTTAAATCTTTAGGAAAATTATAAGCAATTAATTTACCATATTGATCTCCATCACTTCTTCCAGCCAGCCATCCAATTAAGTTTTTTCTCTGATTAGGTGTATAAGGACTCAATAAAACAAATTCCGTATCTTTATTCCCAGGTAAATTCATTACTAAATAATAAGGTTCCACTTTCTGTAATTCTGCAGATTGTCCAAATTTTTCCTGAGGTATATTCCATAAATCTTCATTGTTATAAAAAATTTGTGAATCCTGCATGTGATACTCTAAATATTTGTTGGATTGAGCTTTAAATATATCAATTGGATATCTAATATGTTCTCTTAAATCTAGTGGCATTTCTGATAAAGGTCTAAATATATTCGGGAAAATTTTAGAATAAGTATCTATTAAAGGATCAGAATTATCTGCCACATAAAACTTAACTGTACCATCATATGCATCAATCACTGCTTTTACGCTGTTTCTGATATAGTTAAATTTGCCCTCGGTTGGTTCAGAATAAGGAAAATTATTTGAAAGAGTATAAGCATCCTGGATCCATTTTAATTTTCCATCATGTAAAACAATATATGGATCAGAATCTAATTCCAAGAAAGGAACTAATTTATTAACTCTATCCTGAATATTTCTGTGATATTGTATTTTACTGCCAGAGTGTATTTCATCACTAATCATTAAATTAATATCTGAAAATTTCCATGCATGAACAAGTTTAATCAAAAAATTTGATAATAAGACACCACCTTTCCCTTCATAATTATGTCTTTTAAGAACACCTTCTTTTCCTTCTTTTCCTTTTTCTTGATAATCAACTTCCATAGTTTTTGTATTTACAATTACATATGGCGTGATAGCTTCCCCATAATATATTCTGGGATTCTCCACAGAAAGATCTTCTTGTAATTCTCCATTCATAGAATTTACTTTTATCACACCATCAGAGGGAATATCTTTAGAGAAAAAATATGGTTTACCCTGCGAATCAAAAGAATTAACCGGACTCATTGCCAAACCATATCCATGAGTATACTGCAAGAAAACATTAACCCAAGTCTGCTTTTCTTCATCAAGTTTTTCAGGTGCAACTTCCCTAGTTGCTAACATTACTTGTCTATACTCACCATCTATCATATATCTATCCACATCTACATCTTTAAAATCATAATAAGGACGTATTAACTGTGTTTGAGTATATACATCTTTAAGAGGTTTATGATCCCATAATCTTATATTATTTAAAGTTTCAGAATAATCAGTAAAAATTGAACTAGGTATTTCTGAACTTGCAGGAAAATAACTCTCTTCTATTTTATCTAAACCATATGCTTTTCTTGTGAATTCAATATTATTTTCAATATAATTTTTCTCCTTAACATATTCATTTGGAGTCACTGAAAATCTCTGAGTTAGAGTTGGCCATAATAATACTAAGAAAATATACAACACGGCCCATGATATAACTGGAATATATACAAAATTTCTAGGAGAATATTTTATTGAAAAAGGAATGATTACTGATAGTAAAAATCCTAATACTGCCATAATTAAATAAGCTATAATTTTTACATTAACATCAGTAAATCCTGCTCCGAAAACTACTCCTTGCGTAGAAAACAAAACACCCCATCTGGAAAAAAGAATTCCAACACTAAATAATAAAAATATAATTGCAAACAAAATTGGAATTTGCTTTTTCAAAATCTTACTTTCCGAGAATTGTCTGCCAGAAAAAGCTGAATTAATAAATATAATAAGCAATGGAAATATTGTACAAAGTACCGAAATAGTCAATAATCCTTTTTGAATATATGTATAAATAGGATAATCAAAAATATAAAAAGATAAGTCCCTGTTAAATATTGGATCAGAAACTTCAAAAGATGATGAATTAAAGAACCTTAAAAACAATTCCCAATTAACAGCATTAGTAAAACCAATAATAATACTCACTCCAAATACTGCTATCATTAAAAGATATTTATATAATTTAGGACCGAGCATGTTAAATGGCTCAGGTAATTCCGACTCAAATCCATTCCATGAATACTTAAAAGCTATAAAAGAACTAATACTTAGTGTAGTTATTGAAAGTAAAAATCCAATAATAAATAGAAATATTTTTGTTCTTAAAATAGTTAAATAAATATCCTGATAATTCAATTGTCCAAACCATAATAATTCAGAATATATATTCTTAAATATATTTGCGAAAACAGCAAATATCAAAAGAGAAACAACGATAATAATTATTGTTCTTGGGGATATATTTTTTAAAATAGCTGGAATAGCTATATTGTCGTTATTTGAATTATTCAATATTTTCTCCTTAATTTACTATTAAAGTACCTTTGTTAAAATTATTTTTAGTAACTACGGTAAATAATGCGCCTTCTTTTCTACCGTCAATTATATGAGCTTCTTGTATCTTAGATAAAGAATGCAGACATGCTTCTAATTTAGGAATCATTCCTCCTGAAACATATGAAGTTTTTACAAGTTTCTTTACCTGTTTAGAAACCAATTTAGGGATTACTCTCTTAGATAAATCCATAACTCCTGGAACATCAGTTACAAAAATTAATTTACTACAATTTATTGATCTTGCAACTTCACCTGCAACACTATCAGCATTTACATTTAAAATCTGATCATCAGATTTTGGTTTTGTATTTAAACAAAGTGGGGCTATAACAGGGATATATCCTAATTTCACTAATTCAAATATAGATTTGGATTTGACTTTATCAACTTCTCCAACAAACCCAAAAGTTGGATCTTTTAATTTAGCTGTAATTAACCCATCATCCACCCCGCTTAAACCTATTGCTTTACCACCTATAATATTTAATTGATTTACCATTTCTGTATTAACTTTACCTGCTAATACTGAAATAACTATATTTAAAGTTTCTTTATCAGTTACTCTTCTACCGTCAACAAATTTTGGTCTCTTTCCAATTTTCTTCATCCATTCAGAGATGTCTGCACCTCCACCGTGCACAATTATAGGAAAATATCCTTTATTCTGAAGTTTTACCACATCACTTAAAGTAGTATCTTCAAAACCTAATGTACTACCTCCAACTTTGATAACTATAGTTTTTTTCATCAGATATGAATCAAGAGGGTTATTTGACTTATTTTTTGAAAAATTATTTTCATCAAAATTTTGAGACTTTGGCCCGAGAATATTATTTTTGTCAGTATTATTATTTAGCATGTTGAAATTTATGTACTATAAGCTGAATTAAAAACCACATATTCTTCTGTCAAATCACAACCCCAAGCAGTCGATTCATAATTATCTATATTAAGGTCAATTTTTATTTTTATTTCTTTAGCATTCATTGAAGTAATTACAGATTCTTTAGAAAATCTCACTGATTTGCCTTCATGAGCTATATGTATATCGTTTAAATAAATATCAACATTATTTTCAATTATTTTAATCCCACTTTTGCCCAATGCCATCATTAATCTTCCCCAATTAGGATCTCTACCATGGATCATAGATTTTACCAACATAGAACCAATAATACTTTTTGCTCCCTTCCTAGCATCTTCAGAACTTGCAGCTCCTACAACATTACATTCTATTAAATGATTTGCGCCTTCCCCATCTGAAACTAATTCTTTTGCCAAAGTTTCACACACATAAAATAAAGCTTCTAAAAACAATTCTTTCGATTCTGAATTCTCATCAATTAAATCAGCAGAAGCTTCTCCATTAGAAATTAATAAAACTGTATCATTTGTGGATTGATCCCCATCCACGCTAATCATATTAAATGTATCATTAACAATTTTTTTCAAAATATTATCTTGAAAAGCATTATCTAATTTTGCATCAGTTGTAATAAACGCTAACATAGTCGCCATATTTGGATGAATCATACCAACACCTTTAGCACATCCACCTATTGTTATTATCTTGCCATTAAACTCATAACTTACAGCTATTTCTTTAGTTTTAGTATCAGTTGTTAATATTGATTTAGCAAATTCTTTACCATCATTCTTAGACAATTTAATATTACTAATATTTTTTCTAATTAAAGCCATAGGCAATTCTTCACCTATCAATCCTGTACTGCAAATAGCCAGATTATTTTCATCACATCCTAGAAATTCAGACGTTAATTTTATGACTTCTTTTGCATCAATTAATCCTTGATCCCCTACCCCGCAATTAGCACAACCACTATTCGCAACAACTCCTTTAACTAATTTTCCATTTATATTTTGTTTTGATGCTGTAACCGAATGGGAAACTATAGAATTTTGAGTAAAAACACCTGTGCAATATGCATCTTTATTATTTGTCCATAAAATTCCCACATCTAATTCGTCAGTATCTGTTTTAATACCGACATTAGTTGCCCCAGCTAAATAACCTTTGGGGGATGTCACAGTTCCATTTTCTATTATTTCAAACATTGTATGAAAAAAAATTCAGCAATTAAACTTCATGATCAAGGGTAAGATTATATCATATCCCCTTATAAAAATAACATACAATATATAAATTATATCTATTTAATCTGAATGACCTTCAAATGTTTCTTGTTTGTACATAGATCGCAATAATTTCAAATACGCATCTTTACTATATTT
>VFGQ01000004.1 GCA_009391605.1 SAR202 cluster bacterium | reverse complement strand
TGAAGCTAGATATATATGGCACAAAGAAACTAATATTGATGATCTTGACTGCCTAGTTCTACCTGGAGGATTTTCATACGGAGACTATCTAAGACCAGGAGCAATTGCAAGATTTTCCCCAATCATGAAGGAAATAATAAATTTTGCTAAAACAGGAAAGCCTGTTATTGGCATATGCAATGGATTTCAAATATTATGTGAGGCAAAATTATTACCAGGTATTTTATTACCAAATGATGTTATGGAATTCAGATGCACTACAACCTATCTAAAAGTACAAAATTCAAACTCCATATTCACTAACGAATGCCATGAAAATGATATATTAAACATTCCTATTTCTCATGGTGAAGGAAATTATTTTGCAAATAAAAATACGATCAAAGACCTTGAAGAAAATAAAAGAATTTTATTTAAATACTCATCTGTTTCTGGAAATATTACTAAATCAGCAAACCCAAATGGTTCAACAAACAATATAGCAGGAATAATAAATAACCAAGGTAATGTGCTTGGAATGATGCCTCATCCAGAAAGAAGTTGCGAAAAATCGCTTGGTAGCGAAGATGGTAATTTAATATTTAAATCAATAATGAATAATATAATCTAATTATGGGAACAATCATTACAGGTATAATATTTGCTCTTATTGCAGCCATCGGTTGGGGGGCATCAGCAGTATTGTCAAGGATAGCATTGGAAAAAACTGATCCAAGACTAGCTACTATAGTTTCTTTATTTTTTAGTAGTATTATTATGTTTTCACTTTCTTTAAGTACGCAATTTAATGAATTTGAAAAATTAGTCGTCTCAGATTTTTTGTGGTTTTTCTCTGCAGGACTTACTTCTTTTGCTGCCGGGAGATTATTAAACTATGTAGGAATTAAAAATATTGGTGTTTCAAAAGCCTCTCCGTTATTTGGAACTTCTCCATTATTTGCTGCATTACTTGCAATCATTATACTTAACGAAAATCCAACAATAATGTTAGGGATGGGTATAATTTTAGTTACATTTGGCATTATCTTAATAACAAAATCAAAATGAATAAATTTAATATTAATACTGGTAAAAAGATTAAAAATTCTAAAAAAGAGTTGATTGGATATACTTCTTCTTTATCAGCTGCAATATCTTATGGTATTAGTGCAATATTAGCAAAAATAATTGTTGGCCAAATAACTACTCCATTAATTGCATCAAGCTTTGCATTATTCTTTGGTTTTTTTACACTTTCAATAATATTCCATAAACAACTAATGAATATTAAATCAATAGATAAAAAAACATTTTTATTTTTATTTTTAGCCGGACTAGCTAGTTGTATAGGTGTTGGGGCTCAATATTATGCAATGAATAATGCACCTGTAATTTTAGTAGCTCCTATCACAGGTGCAAATGCATTATTTGCTATATTATTTGGTTCTATATTCCTGAAAAAAATTGAGAAAATCACTCCTCTTACTATAATAGGAGCATTTATGATAATTATAGGTATAATAATAATTATATTATCAAGAGCATAATGAACAAAGAATTAGAAAAAAAATTATACGATTTAGCACTTAAAGAATCTGAATACAATCTTATTATAGATAAAATAAATCGTAGACCTAACGATTTAGAATTGGGACTTTTTGGTTCTCTTTGGAGCGAACATTGTGGTTATCAACACTCTAAACCATTACTAAAAAAATTCAAATATACCAATTCAAATATTTTAGTCGGGGCAGGATCTCAAAATGCCGGAGCAGTAGATATAGGTGGAGGGTTGGCTGCAGTTTTTAAAATAGAATCTCATAATCATCCGTCAGCAGTTGAACCTGTACAAGGTGCTGCAACAGGAATAGGTGGAATAGTAAGAGATATTTTGGCAATGGGAGCTAGGCCAATTGCATTAATGAATTCTTTAAGATTTGGAGATTTATCTTTAAATAATGATATACACATTTTTAACGGAGTTGTTTCAGGAATTTCTGAATACGGAAATTGTATAGGTATTCCAAATGTTGGCGGAGAAATAATATTTGATCAAAGCTACAATAATAATCCTTTAGTAAATGCGTTTTGCTTAGGTATAGTAAAACATGATGAAATAGTTGAAGCTAAAGTTGGAGAATCTTCAAATATATTAATTCTAGCAGGCTCCCGTACAGGAAAAGATGGAATTCACGGGGCATCTGGATTAGCTTCACAAACACTTGAGGAAGAATCAACTTCAAAATCAACAGTACAAGTTGGCGACCCATTTATTGAAAAACTCCTAATAGAAGCTTGTTTGGAAATAATCAATATTGAAGGATTTGTTGGATTACAGGATTTAGGCGCAGCTGGTTTAACTAGCTCTACCGTAGAGGCAGCAGAAAGGTCTAAAAAAGGAATAGAAATAAACTTGGACAATGTGCTACTCAGAGATAATAGTATGTCTCCGTATGAAATCATGCTTTCAGAATCTCAGGAAAGAATGTTAGTCATATGTAAACCAGAAAGTGAATCGAAAATAATAGAAATTTTCAACAAATGGGATATTGAAGCTAATCAAATAGGGGAAGTAATTAATGAACAAATAATAAGAATTTTTCATAAAAATCAAAAAGTAGCTGAGTTACCTATAAAACCTCTTGTTGAATGCCCTACATATACTGTAAAACCTAAAGCCCCAAAAATAACTATAGAAGAAACAAAATATAATAAAAATCTTACAAATAATCAATTGATAAACCAAATCAAAGAATTTATTACAAATAATAATTTATGTTCGCGTAAACCTGTTTTCCAAAGATATGATCACCAGGTACAAAATAATACTGTGATACTACCTGGGCATAGTTCTGCTGGAATCAGAATTAAAGAAACTAATGATACTCTTCTTTTATCAACAGATGGTAACTCAAGATACTGTTCTTATGATCCATATTATGGAACTATTATTTCGGTTGCAGAATCTTGTAGAAATATAAGTACTTTAGGCGGCAAGCCTCTAGCAATTACAAATTGCTTAAATTTTGGCAATCCTGAAAATCCAGAAATATATTATCAATTAGATCATGCCACTTCAGCGCTTGCTGATGCGAGCCAATTTTTTGAAACTCCTGTAATAAGCGGAAATGTAAGCCTATATAATGAAACTCCCAATGGTTCAATAAAACCAACTCCAATAATAAGTACATTAGGAAAAATAGATGGTGATACCCCTATTATCAAATCAGGATTTGCAAATAAAGGAGATATAGTAGGAATAATTGGGGTATCTAAGTTAGATCTAACATATTCTGATTTAAAAGGTTCTGAATACGAAAACTTTTTTTATAATAATATAACTGGAATTCCAACTATTGATCTTAATCTTGAAAAAAATGTTCAAAATATTAATCGAAAACTTGTAAAAAATAAATTCCTCAAATCTGCAAATGATTGTTCAGATGGCGGGTTAATCACTACATTACTAGAAAAATGTTTTATTAGTAATTTGGGGTTTGAATTCACTGCAACTTTGCCTGAAGAAAAATTAATACCAATACTTTTTGGGGAATGCAATTCAAGGATAGTGATTTCAGCAGACCAGGATAATAAAATCAACATTGAAAAAGAAATAAAGAAAGAAAATATTCCATTTTTATGGATTGGTAAAGTAACAAATAAAAACTTAAAAATAAATAATGAAATCAATATCAATTTAACCGAATTAAAAAGCAAATGGTCAACTAAACTGAATCATATTTCCCATTGACATACATGCACTCGTGATATAATTTAACTTACTGAATTAAATTAGTTAAATTTATTAATATACCTTCATAAATTATGCCAACTTACGAATATCATTGTAAAAAATGTGATATAAATTTTGATAAAAGACAAAGTTTTGATTCTAAGCCAATCGCACAATGTCCTAAGTGTAGTTCGGAATCACAAAGAAAATTTTCTGTAGTACCTGTTGTTTTCAAAGGCAGCGGATGGTACGTAAATGATTATGCTAAAAAATCTGATTCATCCACTTCTAAACCCGCTCCAGAAAAAACTTCTACAACAAAATCAAATTCTAAAAATAACACAAAATCTAAAACTTCCGAAAATAAAAACAAAGAAAGTAAATCAACAAAAAATTAATGGTTGATTAATCATATGAAAGCACTTCTCCAAAGGGTAACTAAATCCAGTGTAACTATAAATGAAAAAATGTTTTCAAACATAGATAATGGGTTACTTATATTAATTGGCATACATAAATCAGATAAAACAAAAGATATAAAATATATTGTAGACAAATGTATAAATTTGCGAATTTTTTCTGATAAAAATGATAAGTTTAATTACAGTGCCTTAGATATGAAATCAGAATTATTGATAGTCAGTCAGTTTACTCTTTATGCAGATGTTTCAAAAGGTAGGCGCCCAAGTTTCTTTGAATCTGCATCCCCTTTGGACGCAGAAAAAATCTACAATGAAACAATAGAAGAATTTAATAAAACTGGACTAAATATCAAAACAGGAGAATTTGGAGCAAAAATGGAAATCAACTTAGTAAATAATGGCCCAGTAACTATATTATTAGACTCGAAATTATGAATTAATCACTTGCCCTTTCATAGCCCAAGGGCCAGCATAATCAATTTTAACATTTACTATATCACCTTCATTTAATTCAGAAGTGTCAGTGTATATTATTTTGTCATGTCGATTTCTTCCGAAGATTTTTTCTCTTCTTTTACCTTCTATCATAACCTCGGAAATCTGACCTGGTAATTTCGAATTGATTTCTCCTTGGATTTTTTCCTGAATATCATTTAAGATTTTATATCTTCTTTGTTTGTCAGACATTTTTACATCATCTTTCATTTTTCTTTGCGCTATTGTTCCAGGTCTTTCAGAATATATGGCTGTATGTAATTTATCAAATTTAATTTCTTCAATTAAATTTAAAGTGTCTTCAAAATCTGATTCTGATTCACCACAAAAACCAACTATAACATCTGCTGACATAGCTACATTCGGAATTGTATCTCTAATAATATTAATTAATTCAATATACTCTTCTCTTGAGTAACCTCTTCGCATTGTTTTCAAAATTTTATTTGATCCAGATTGAAAAGGTAGATTTATACTTTCACAAACTTTAGGTAATGATGCTATAGAATTAATTATTCTAATATCCATATCAATAGGATGAGAAGTTAAAAAACGTATTCTTTCAATACCGTCAATTTCATGTAAAGATTCAAATAAATTAGCTAAGGTAAGATCACCTTGTAAATCATATCCATAAGAATCAACATTTTGCCCTAATAAAGTAATTTCTTTAACCCCATTATCAGCTAACTTTTTTACCTCATCAGAAATAACAGGAATTTCTCTACTAACTTCTCGTCCTCTTCTATAAGGGATAATACAGAAAGCGCAAAATTTATCGCATCCATGACTTACAGGAACAAAGCTTGAAATTCTTGGTTTAACATCTAAATTAGATAAGCATCCTTCTTTATCAATTCCTTTTTTTTCATATAATAACTGAATTAAAGGTTCATAATTTTGCGGTTGTAAAAATAAATCCACATCAGGAAATCTGGCTTCCAGATTATTTGTTTTTGGCCCTACCATACAACCCATAAGTACAACGATCTTTTCTTGGTTTTTACGCTTTTCAATTGTTAACTGATCTACTTTTGAAGTCACTTTATCTTCTGAGCTTTGTCTCACAACACAACTATTTACAATTGATATGTTTGAATTCTGAATATCTTCAGATTCTTCAAATCCTACACTTCCAAGAGCAGAACTTAATCTCTCTGAATCAGCAACATTCATCTGGCATCCAATAGTCCATATAGAAAATTTTTCTGTCAATTTATTCTCCAAAATTGTAATGGCGGAGGGTAAGGGATTCGAACCCTTGGAATCCTATTCGAATTCGCACAGTTAGCAACCGTGTGCTTTAGACCACTCAGCCAACCCTCCTTATACTTGAATAACGATATTATCAAATTGTATATATAATTCAAAGTAAGTTTAAGCTTTAATTAAGTAAAGCTAATTAGGATTATCTGGGCTTCCTATCCAACTTTCACCATCTGAATAATATTCTTTTTTCCAAATTGGTACTGATTTTTTTAATTCTGATACTATATATTCAATTGCTCTAAAGCTTTCATTCCTATGCGGAGAAGATGCAATTATAAGTAAGCTTATTTCAGATATTTCAATTTTTCCTATTCGGTGTATAATTTTTAAATTATTCAAACCCCATTTTGAAATTGAAAAATCAGCTATTTCTTTTAATTTTAATTTTGCCATATCACTATAAGATTCATATTTAAGATAATCAACTGATTTACCCAAATTATTATCTCTGGTAGTTCCGCAAAATATTAATAAAGAACCTGATGACGAGTCATTTGATTCATTAATATGCTCCTGTATATTGATAATGTTTTCAGTAATAATAATCATTATCAACCTCCACTTACAGGTGGTATGAACGCAACTTCATCTCCATCATTTAATATGAAATTTTTATCCTGGTAAATTAAATTTACCGCTACGGCATACGATTTAACATTATCTTTAAATCCGGGTTCGTTTTGATTTAAATTAAAAATCAAATCAGAAATATTTGAATTGTCTGAAAGATTCAGATAAATACTATCCTTTTTTAACTTCTCTTTATGAGGCCCAAATAATTTTACTATGATTTTCATAAAACTTTTTCTATAAAATTATTATTATATGCAGATACTCTAAATATACCATTACTTTCAACACCAAGATGATCTTCTTCATAATAAGGGCTAATATATTCCCAAACAATATTTCCATTTATATCAACCTGAAAAATTCTACCAAAATTACCTTCTGTGATCATCACATTATCGTTAGGTAATTTTAATACTCCTGATATATATGGACTAAAAAAATTGAATTTCGGTTTATCAGAATATTCCCAAATAATATCTTTACTTATAGGGTCTATTTCTATAATTCGAGAATAAGGCATAGGTTCATCAAATCTATGTACACCATTATCAAATATAAGAACATTTCCATTAGATAAAATATGAGGATCATGTTGTTGGGCAATTATTTCAGGCCCTATTTCCCATATAAACTTACCAGTTTTTTTATCTATTAATGCAACTGTTGAAATATTTCTAAAACTTACTAAAATCTTATCATCTTCTATAGGAACAACCGTGTTGCCATGACTCCATTCATCTCTTGGGTCATTAAAAGTTATTTTGTGCCTATTAACATCCAAATGTTCAACAGAATGCCATTCCCAAATCCTATTATTATTTTTATCAATTTCTATTAATACATCTGACCACATTTTCCCTGAATAATCTTCGGGAATGATTCCACCTTGAACTTTAGCTGCTAAATTTTGATTTACTTCCTCTACAGCCAAGTATATTACTCCTCCATTATCAGTTCTTCTGGCATCATGATGTTGATAAATATCTTCATATTGAAATAACAATTCTGAGTTTTTATTAAATTCAGCTATAACTCCTCCTTTAAATCTTTCCCATAAAGGGAAATCCACATCAGATTTTTTGTTCGATTTTCCCATATAAAACAAGTTACCATTAGGTAATAAATATCCATATAAACCAGGAGGCCATGGCAGGTTCCATTGGTGTACTATTTCTCCTAGCAGATTTATTGCATATACTTCACCATTACCAAACATTGGGGCAAATAATACGACACAATCATAAGCTTTATTAGAATCTAAATAAGTAACTCCAGATTTTGTAATTCGTTTTCTTGTCTGACTTATATATTTTGATTCCATAATTAATCACAACGAATAATTTTATCTGATACTAGTTGATTAATATAATCATCTTCATAACCAAGAACATCAGATAAAATTTCTTTAGTATGTTGTCCTATGGTAGGTGCTGATCCAACCGTCATAGGTGTTCTGCTAAATTTTATTGATTTACCAGTAACATGGATTTTACCTGGAATCTTATCTG
>VFGQ01000086.1 GCA_009391605.1 SAR202 cluster bacterium | reverse complement strand
AAAGAGTTCGGATTTGAAACTGATTTTTATTATGTCACTGATAAACGTCCTAACGTTATTGCTGAATTAAATTATGTTAATAATTTAAATTCAGAAAACTATAATATTCCAACATTATTACTTGAAGGGCATACTGATGTAGTTACCGAAGGTGACAGTTCGCTTTGGTCGGTAGATCCATTTTCTGCTACTATCAAGAATGGGAGAATTATTGGTAGAGGTGTTAATGATATGAAATCTGGTTTGATATGTGCATTGTATGCAATGAAACTTATAAAAGATTCTGATTTAGAATTAAATGGAAATTTAATTTGCGCTGCTCTTTGTGATGAAGAAGGTGAAATGATTGGTGTTAAAGATTTTGTTCAATCTGAATATGCTGAACGTATATCTTCTGTGATTGTATGCGAACCTGAAGCAAACAATATATGTATAGAACAAAAAGGAGTAGCATGGATATCTATTAAAATAATAGGGAAAATGTCTCACGGTGCTATGCCTTATTCTGGCTTAAATACTTCCTATCCTTTGGCTAATATATTGACTGAATGCGAGAAATTAAATGAGCAGCTTAAGGAACATAAATCAATTCTTTTAGGATATCCATCCATTACTCCTACTATTATAAGTTCACCAGGATTAAATAATGGTATTCCTCAAAATAATGTTATGCCAGGAGAATCTGAAATGATTTTAGACATAAGATTAACACCGGAAATTGATCTGGGATATATCCTTGATCGTTTTGATAGTATTATTGAAAATGCAAAATTAAAATATGATAGTACTAAATTTATGTATGAGATTTTAGAGTCACGCCCACCAGTTAAAGTGGATACAAATTCAAAAATTGTTAAAGTCTTATCAGATTCTTATAAATTTGTTACCGGTAATCCTCCAGTGATTGCTGGAGTACCGGGCTCAACAGATGGAACAATTATATCCAAAGAAAAAAATATTCCTGTTGTTGTTTGTGGTCCGGGAGCAGTAACTGCTCCTCATCAGATTGATGAATACATAGATATTTCTGAAATAAAAGAATCAATAAGAATTTATATATCATCTATTATTAATTATCTCGAAATAAAACAATGAAAATTAAATCTTTTATTAAAATTTTAGTAATTACATTGAGTATTTTATTATTTGCGTGTTCGAGTGGGACTGAATCATCAGATTATCCTGAAGAAGTCACAAAAGATATGTATGATCTGTGTTTAGTAACGCACAGATATGGTTATTGTAAATGTTATGTAGATAATTGGCAGAAAAATATTTCTTATGACCGACATGTTATATTAAAACCTAAAATAGATGAAGGAAGATTGGATGATCCTGAAATTTTAGAATTGTTATTAGATATAGATAAAAATTGTAAAAGATTACCTACATCTGAGCAGGGATGGTAAATAATTTATAAATATTACTTTAAGTAACTGAGAATACTGTGAATTCAGAAGAACTGATTATTTCTATAGTAAGAATTGCAGGCTCTGTACCTGTATTGTTTTTCCCTTTTTGGGGAAGCATTTTAGCAATATTTGTTGATCTTTCAGATTTATTTATGATGGGATATATAAATATGGGAGGTGTTTCAAATTACCAGGAATTAGACAAATTTTTGGATTTGTTTTATATGAGTTTATTCTTAATGGTATCGTTAAGATGGAATTCAAGGGAAAAATTTATTTCTATTAGTTTGTTTGTTTTCAGAATGGTAGGAGTGGTATTATTTTTTATTTTTGATATGCGTATTATTCTTGTGTTTTTTCCTAACATTTTTGAGTTTTGGTTTGTATTAATTTCAGGTTATAAATATTTTAATCAAAATAAACCAATTTTACTCTCAGTAATATTTAAAACATTATTAATAGCTTTTATATTGAAATTATCTCATGAAATCTTTATACATCACTTAAAAACACTAGATAATTACACTGCAATAGAATTTTTAGAAATAATTTTTCAACGAGGTTGATATGTACGATAAAGCATCTTCAGAATTAATGACTGATAACAATGATGTAAGAATTATGAAATGGAGTTTTGAACCAAATCAGAGCACTGGATTGCATAAACATGAATATGATTATGTTGTTGTTCCTTGTAAAACAGGGCAACTAAATATTATTACTGAAAATGAAAATATGACTTCTGATTTAATAATTCATCAACCTTATCACAGGAAAAAAGGTGTAGAACATGAAGTTGTAAATAATGGTGACTCTTTTATGCAATTCATTGAAATTGAAATTAAATCTTAGATACCTTTAAGCTGAATTCTAAGCTTATATGATATATTCTAAGCTAAGAATTTATTCAAGGGGTAGAAAAATGAGAGCAAGAGAATTAATAAATTTTGATGGAACACCTGGGAAATATAATTCAATTACCGATGTTGATGATGTAGAAGTTGGTCATTCTACCATTATTAATGGAAATGGAAAATTGATAGTTGGCAAAGGGCCAGTCAGAACAGGTGTTACAGTTATTTTTCCTCGGGGAAAATCTAATGCCCATTTACCTGTATTTGCAGCGTACGATGTCTTAAATGGTAATGGCGAAATGACAGGGACTATTTGGGTTGAAGAGTCAGGTTTTTTAGAAACACCAATAGCTATCACAAATACACACAGCGTTGGTATAGTACGAGATTCATTAATCCAATGGATTATGAATAATAATAATTTTAAAGAAACAAGATTTAGTTTGCCGGTTATAGCAGAAACGTATGATGGGGTATTAAATGATATAAATGGACATCATGTTAAAAAAGACCATGTTTTAGAAGCTATATTAAATGCAAACCAATTCCCTGTATATGAAGGTAATATCGGAGGAGGCACTGGTATGATTTGTCATCAATTTAAAGGTGGAATTGGCACTTCATCTAGGCAAATAAATATTTATGATAATACTTATACTGTTGGTACTTTAGTCCAGGCTAATTATGGTAAACGAGAAAGATTAACAATAAACGGATTAAATGTTGGTAAAACTCTTTTGAACCATTTTCCTGAGATTAATTCCAATAATATTCCAGGAGATGGATCAATAATTGTTATAATTGCAACTAATGCACCTCTTTTACCCCATCAACTTAAAAAATTAGCTAAAAGATCAAGTTTAGGTATAGGTAATGTGGGAGGTATTGGTGCTAATGGATCTGGTGATATTTTTCTAGCTTTTTCTACCTCAAATAAGCACGCATTTAGTAGAAAAAATATATCTGATATTCAAATGATAAGCAATGATATGATTGATCCTTTCTTACAAGCTGTAGTAGAGAGCACTGAAGAATCAATAATTAATAGCCTGTTTGCAGCAGAAACCATGACTGGAATAAATAATAATAAAGTTTATGAATTACCTATTAATCGCTTAAAAGAATTACTAAATTAACTAGTTTCTTTAGAAATATTATTTGTTAAATAAATTAAAGGGACTGATGTTATTGTTACCAGTTCTTTTATAATCACATTACTTATCAATATAGACATTAATATGCTGTTTGGCATAGTTCCGTAAAATGCTATAAGACAAAATATAATGCTATCGATAATTAGAGCAATAGTATTACTTGATATAACTCTTCCCCATATCATTTTATTTTTAAACTTTTTGGTCCATGCTGAATAAATTTCAGTGTCTATAAATTCTGATATGATTTCTGCACATATCGATGCGATGACCAACCTCCATATCGGACTTAGTACAGAAGTAAATTCATTTTGAGGGCCTATTTCTAAATCTGATGGCAAAATACCAATGATATAAAAAAATAATGCCATGAATAGGTTTAAGAAACCTGATTGTATTATAACTATCTGACTAGTTTTTTTATTAGATAGTCTATGTATCAAATCTCTTATTGTAAAAGTAAACGGGTAAAGGAAAGTTCCTCCATCTATACTATATCCAAATAATTTAATGATTTTTAAAGACCCTATA
>VFGQ01000024.1 GCA_009391605.1 SAR202 cluster bacterium | reverse complement strand
TGTTACCATATCTACTTCTCCTGAAATTTTATCGTGCTTAAGCATTAAAGGTCCGGTACCATGGTAACTTCCAAGGGCTCCAGAATAAGTACAATGTTGTTTTGATGGATCTATTGCAATATGCCCACTTTCAGAACTTCCTACTATTTTGCAATCAGAATATTTAATCATTCCATTAATAGAATCGGAGGGCACTGATATTGCTGTATTATCCTGCTGTGTCCCCAAAACATTATAGAAAGGTAAATTGTTATCAGTTGTTATATGATAAAATTCTCCTGTAGGTTGGTTATATATACTTGACCATGTTCTTCCCTGGTCATAAGTTATACAAGCTCCTCCATCTTGCCCGCTTATTATTCTATTTGGGTCATTTGGAGAAATCCACAGATCATGATGATCATCATGAGGTGTTGCGGCTGGTGAGAAAGTTTTACCTCCATCTAATGATTTCATAAAATTTTTATTCATTACATATACAGTATTTTTATTTGAAGGGTCTCCAAATACATGTATATAATAATTAGGTCTTCCAGTTAAATCATCTTCAATTGAAACGAGTTCCCATGTTTCTCCTTTATCATCAGATTTGTATAATCCTTTTTCGTTACTTTGAACAAGTGCCCATAATCTTCCATCTGCCATGGAAATCGAAATTTTCCCAAGAGGTAGAGATGAAAAACCTTTGTTTGTATGTATGGGTGTCCATGTTTTTCCAGCATCTAAAGATCTATATATAGATGAGTGATCACCGCCTGAATAAGTTTCAAAATAATGCCTTCGGACTTCCCAGTAAGCTGCGTATAATTCATCTGGATTATCATTATTAATTGCTAAATCTATAACCCCAGCATTATTATTAACAAAATGAATTTTCTCCCATGAATCTCCACCATCTATACTTTTATATATTCCTCTATCATTTGAGCTGTTTGCAAGATCTCCAAGAGCTCCGGCATAAACAATGCTTTGATCTCTTGGATCTGATTTAATTTTAGATATATACATCAGCTCTTCCATCCCCAAATGTTTCCAGGTTTCTCCAGAATCATCAGATCTATATATTCCATCGGTTCTATAATTCCAATGTAATCTTGGCCATGCAACATGGCACTCCCCCATACCAACAAAAATTCTTTTAGGGTTTGCAGTGCTCAAATGTATGCTACCAACAGCTGAAGTTTTAAAATACCCGTCAGATATATTTTCCCATGTAATCCCACCATCTATTGTTTTCCAAACTCCGCCAGTAGAGCCTTGATAAAACACTAAATTATTATCTGGATCACCTTCTACTGCAACAGCTCTCCCACCTCTATATGGGCCTATGCATCTCCAATTAAACCATTCATTTTTAATCATAATATATTTATTTCTTTTTATGTCTATGATTTAATGTTGATATAAGATCCTCATGTTCTACATTTTCATAACTAAATGCTTGATCCATTAGATCAAAACCTACAAGTTCGCCATATGCAGCTAGAAGTTTTTGAGTGATTGGCCCAGGTATTTCACCTTCTATATCAACATTATCTACTTTGCTAACAGGTACTATTCCTGGAGTTGTTCTACTTAAAAATACTTCATCTGCAGTTACCAGGTCGTATGGTTGGATATTCTCTTCTAAAATCTCTAAACCTAAATTTTTAGCAAGTCTTATAACAACATCTCTTGAAACTCCCTGAAGTATATTAGAATCTGTTGGTGTTTTTATAACTCCGTCTTTTACTGTCATTATATTAAATGAAGTCCCCTCTGTTACATGCCCATCCAAATCGGTAAGAGCAGTCAGGGCATTCGGATCTATATCCTTTGTTTCTAATTGTGCAAGGACAAAATTCATCCTACTTGAATGTTTTATTTTAGGGTCTATTGTTTGGAAGGAATGACTTTTTGTTTTTGCAAAAACAACATGCGCTCCATCTCTATACCAATCTGTGAACGTGTCAAAAGGAACAGGTTTGTATTGAGCAAATATGGTTGGAGGTCCGTCCATTGAAGTTCCTCTAGAAATTTGTAACCATATATTAAAATCTCCGCATTCTTTTAACAAATTTTTGTTTTTATTGATTCCTTCTACTAACATACTGTACATTTCTTCAGGATTAAGCCCGCAATTCATCCTAGTGTATTTTAATGATCTATATATTCTTTCAATGTGTTCTTTCCAAATTAATGGTTTTCCATTAAAAGTTCTTAGAGTTTCAAAGACTGTATCTCCTAGAACAAATCCTAAATCAAGTGGATCAATCTTTACATCTGACCATGGTTTCCATTCTCCATTATGATAAGCGGTGAAATCTTTCATTTTAGGCATAACCAATTCCCTTCTGAATCCATTTTGAAATATACATTAATATTATTTGGTAACTTTAGCAAGTTTTTAACGTTGACAAATAATACAAAATCTCTAAAATCGATACCCTAGGTATTTTTAAAATGTATGAAGTTTAAATGCAAACTGTAATTTATGCTTATTGAGAATTCCTGAAATTAATTATTTCATAAGGAGACAATTATGAAAAATTTAAAATTATTTACAAAATTATTTCTTTTTACTTCGCTATTATCTTTTATGATAGCATGTACAACAACTGAAACTGTAGAAGTTATTAAAGAAGTTCCAGTTGAAAAAGTTGTAGAAAAAGTTGTTGAAAAAGAAGTAGAAGTGGTAAAGGAAGTAGTAAAGGAAGTGGAAGTAGTGAAAGAAGTCGCTCCTGCACCAACTTATGCTAAAAGTATAAATGTTAGAGATGTTTTCTTTTTTACTGAAGGTTTTACTCCACCAAGAGGCGGATCATTCTTTGAACACAGAATTTCTCAACAAGTTTATGAAGGGCTTACTGCTTTAAATACTCCAATGGTAACAAGAGGAGACTCTGCAGTACCTGTTCCAAACTTAGCAGAGAGTTGGGAGATTTCAGGAGGTGGAACTACTTATACTTTTAAAATCAGGGAAGGTGTTAAATTTACTACTGGTAATTCATTAACAGGGCAAGCAGTTGTTGATTCTTTAAAGAGATCTATTCATGTAATTGAATTAGATAAAGCAACAGCAAGATTTTCATGGGTCACTGATATAGTAAGTATTGATGCTACTGGTGATATGGAAGTTACTATGGTTTTGAAAAATTCTTTTGCTCCTTTGCTTGCTATATTAGCATCTAAGCAATTCTTGATTGTAGATGCTGCTGAATTGAAAAAACATGAAGAAGAAGGCGATTGGGGAGCAGCATGGGGCGCAACTACTTCTGTTGGTACAGCTTCTTATCAAATTGACTCATGGGTTGCAGAACAAAGATTAACATTGAAAAGGAATAAAGATTATTGGGGTGGACACGATGGAGTTGGCCCAGGAGCTGATCAATTAGTATTTTCTAATATCCCTGAAAATGCAACTGCTGAATTGATGATGGCAAAAGGTGAAGTTGACGTAGCTTTACAGATGGATCCTATATCTTTAAAAACACTTGATCTTCAGCCAAAAGTATATACTTTTTCTTATCCTTCATTAATAACATGTAATTTCTTGATTGATAGAAGAAATGAACATGCAGCTAATGATGAGATTTTTAAAGCTATACATATGGCTATAGACTACGATGGTTTGTTATCAGTAGTAGCTATGGGGCTAGGTTCAGTTCATCAAAGTTTGATACTACCAGGTATGTTAGGTCATGATCCTGCAATTTCAAACCAATGGAAATATGAACCTGAAAAGGCAAAAGCAATTATAGCTGCTGAAGGCTATCCAGATGGTTTTTCAATTAAATTGCAAAGTCGTGCTGGTGCTTGTGGATCAGTTGTTTATACTAAAGGGATTGAATTTTTACAGGCTAGCTTGAAAAAAGCTGGAATTAATGCAGAGATTGTACAATCTACAGGAGCAAAATTTTGGGGACAAATTATTGATGGTACACTTAAAGATATGGGTATCTCTGGCTTAGGTGCAACATACTTTGACCCAGATAATCCTGCATCAGTAAGAGCTACATCTGAGTGTTTCTTGTTAGGTATAGAAGAACATAACAAAACAGTAGCAGATAAATTGAAAGATTTAGTTGCTCAAGGTAGAGCAGAAACTGATAACGATAAGAGACATACCATATATAGAGAACTTAATGCACTTATGGTCGCTAATTGTGGTGAAATGACAGTATTGCAGGTAGCTGACACTGTTGCTCTTAGAACAAACATGACTGATGGTATTGCTATGCCACATGGTTTTAGTTTGGACTTCAGATATTTAAGAAAAGCTGAGTAATCTAAATTAAATAAATTAGTACTTCATGGAAGGAGCAATTTCAATTGAAATTGCTCCTTCTCATATATCTCTTATATAAATAATCAACTCTAAAAGTTATGAATATCGGTAAATTTATATTACGTAGATTATCTTTACAAATATTTGTATTGCTTGGATTGACGATGTTTACTTTTATATTAATGTTTGGATTACCAGGAGATCCTGCAGCATTATTATTTAGTGCTGGAGGCATCGCAGCCGGAATGGATGAATATCATGCTTTTCGGGCAAAATGGGGATTAGATTTACCAATGTGGAAACAATATCTTAATTTTGTTGGTAATTTAATAAGAGGAGATATGGGAACTTCCTTAGTTACAAGAGCGCCTATAATTGATAATTTGAGAGATTATTTCCCTGCAACAATGGAATTAGCTTTTGTTTCGTTTATTTTTGCAACTGTGATGGGAATCCCATTAGGAATCATATCCGCCTTGAAGAGAAATAGTTGGATTGATCATGTAATTAGAGCAATTTCCTTATTTGGTGTTTCAATGCCTATATTTTGGCTTGCTATTATTATGCTTATTATTTTTTATTATTATTTAGGAATAGTACCCTCTTCGCAAAGAATTGATTTGGAAATGGAAATCCCAAAACAGATAACAGGTTTTTATTTAATAGATACTGTTATCACAGGTTATTGGGATGGGTTTTTTAATTCTATCTATCATTTGATATTACCTTCATTTATATTAGGTTTTTCTGTTGTTGGATTATTAGCACGTGTTACCAGAGCAAGTATTCTAGAAGTTATTAGCCAGGATTATGTAAGAACAGCCAGATCTAAAGGATTACAAGAAAAAACTGTAATTGGTCGGCATGTTATGCGAAATGCTTTAATACCAACTGTTACTATATTAGGTTTACTAGTAGGAGGGTTGCTTTCTGGGGCTGTTTTAACTGAGACGATTTTTGCCTGGCCAGGCGTTGGAAGATTTGCGGTTCAATCTATTATGCTTTTGGATAGACTAGCTGTAGTAGATGTTACCATTTTAATTGGAATAGCATTTTCCACTGCTAATATGATTGTTGATATTGTGGTGGCTTTTTTAGATCCAAGGATTAGGTATTAAATGGCTGATCAGGAAATAACATTAAGACCACAAAAAAGTACTTTTACAGAGTTAATTAATGCTGTAAAAATTAATCCCCCTGCTTTAATCTCTTTGGTTATAATATTTATATATGTGTTTATAGGCTTGTTTGGTTCAATATTAGCCCCTTATGAATTCGATGAAATGGGAGTAGGGATCCCTCTTCAAAAACCTAGCTGGGAATATTTGTTTGGCACAGATGAATTTGGAAGAGATGTTTTTAGCAGAGTTTTAGCTGGAGGTATCATAAGTTTACGTATAGGTGTATTAGTGGTAGGTATAGCTGGTACTTTTGGTTCATTAGTTGGATTGGTAAGTGGATATATTGGCGGATGGATAGATGAAGCTGTAATGAGGATTACAGATATTTTTTTATCAGTACCTGATTTAGTTATGGCTTTAGTTATAGCAACTTCATTAGGAGCAAGTATTGATGCTGCAATAATTGGAATAACTTTAGTTAGATGGACAGGGTATGCCCGATTAATTAGAAGTGGTGTTATTGCAGAAAAAGGTAAGGATTATATTACAGCATCACGTGCTTTAGGATTACATCCTTCGAGGATTATATTTAATCATATCTTTCCTAATAGTTACACTGCTACTCTTGTTCAAGCAACTTTTGATTTCGGATTAGCAATTCTTTTTGCATCAGGGTTAAGTTTTGTTGGCGCAGGTGCCCAACCTCCAGAGCCAGAATGGGGAGCTCTGGTTGCATCAGGAAGGCAATATGTACAAGCTGCGTGGTGGATACCAATATTTCCTGGATTTGCTATTTTTGGAGCTGTGCTCGCTTTTAATATACTTGGTGACACCTTAAGAGATTTTTTGGATCCTAAATTAAGGCATTCAATGGATCAAAAGCATTAATATTTAAATTATAGGTCTTTTGTTTTGCCAAGGTTTTTCTAATTCAAATACCCTCGAAGCTTGTAATACACCTACTTCATTTTCTTTTGCTCCAACAATTTGTAAACCTACTGGCATATTAT
This sequence comes from SAR202 cluster bacterium, assembly GCA_009391605.1. The sequence goes on along the minus strand of VFGQ01000024.1, from coordinate 866 downwards.
ATTTTGTAAAACCACTCGGAATACTTGCTCCTGGGTTACCACTCCAGTTAAATAAAGCTGTGAATTGTTTACAAGCAAAATTCCATGATGAATAATCCATATCATTTTCAATGAATTTATCTTCTCTGGTCATTTTAACAATTTTTAGTTTTCCGTTTTCAACAATATGTTTTTCATCGCATTTATTTGCGGTGAATGCGCTAGTAGGAGTTGCAATAAAATCATAATTAATAAATAAAGATGATATGTAATCTCTTAACTCATATAATTTTGTCAGAGCCTGAATATATTGCTCAGAAGTTATTAATTTTCCTCTTTCAATAGTATTTCTAACATGTGGCATTAATTTAAAGGGATCCTGTTCATAATATGATTTGTTATTTGCATAGTTTAATGCGATGCTTAAAATAGAGTCAAGTTCTTCATATTCATTAAGGTCAATGTTAAACTCAAGATCTTCTACAATAGCGCCATGTTTTTCAAATATATCCATTGCTTGTTTATTTACTTTAATCACTTCCGGGTCAACACTACGGCAATTTAAATTTGATGACCAAGCAATTTTTTTGCCTTTTATACCAGCGTCAATATTTTTTAAAAAATCTGGAGCAGGTGTAGCGATTGTACCTGGTTCAGCCTCAGGGTGCGGACCTGACATTGCTTGTAATAAAAGAGCGCTGTCTTTAACATACCAACTCATTGGCCCCATGCACGAGTAATTTACAGGATGCCAACTCATTCTGCTAGCATGTCTTCTGGGAACCCTTCCCTGAGTTCCTTTTATACCGTAAATTCCAGAAAAAGAAGAAGGGATCCTAATTGATCCTCCACCATCTGATCCCTGGGCAAAAGGATGTACTCCTGAT
>VFGQ01000073.1 GCA_009391605.1 SAR202 cluster bacterium | reverse complement strand
ATCATAATAATTGACCTATCAAAGCATCTTATACAATCATTCATAGGAATTTTTATTCTTTATTCTTTATATTTTCCTAAGGCACAAAATATTAAAATTTCAAATATGAAAATTGGAATACTTGGGTTAATTTCATCTTTTCTAACAATGTTTGTAGGAGGTACAGGCCCATTAATTGCTCCATTTGTCAGATCATTTGAAAGTGACAGGAAAACTACAGTTGGAACCCAAGCTGTTTTCATGACATTGCAGCATGGAATAAAAATTATAACATTCTTATTTTTGGGTTTTTCATTTCTTAGTTATTTATCACTCATATTAGCAATGATAATGTTTGGCATAATTGGAACATGGATTGGGAAAAAAATATTAGTATCTATGCCAGAAAAACTCTTTGGGAATATTTTTAATTTGATATTAACAATATTGGCTGTCAGATTATTATTTGAAGGATTGAAACAATTTATATAAATTTAGACTAATCTAATTTATTTATCTTATTTAATCTTCTTACATATTTATTCTCATTAATAAAGTTCGCTTCCAAAAAACTAGAAACTATTTTCTCAGCCTCAGAAATATTTATCACTCTTCCACCCATGCACAAAACATTCATATTATTATGCTGAACTCCTTGTGCCGCAGAGTATACATCATGGCAAACTGCAGCTCTTATCCCTTTTTTCTTATTAGCTACTATAGATGCACCAACTCCAGAACCACATATTGCTATACCTTTATCAGCTTTCCCTTTATATATTTCTTCAGATAATTCTGAAGTCATATCAGGAAAATCATCTTCAGCATCAAATTCATAAGCTCCGACATCAATTACATTTAATTCCGGATACTTTTGAGCCAAAAAATTTTTAAGGTTTTCTTTTAACTCAAATCCACCATGATCTGCAGAAATTACTAAATTAGTTTTTTTATTAGTTATTTTTTTCATTTAATAATTTTTCCCATAAATTAATATCATAATCGTTCATTTTCCCGGAATAAACTATTTCTGCATTACTGCTTAAAATACGTTTTGATCCTCTCTGCCTAACTCCAAAATACAATAACATATCTTTATTATAAGGCAGTACACTAATATCATCTAAATTATTTTTCAATTTAAAACTATCTATCTCAGAAACTGACATTGTGGGATCTATACTAACTGCATAATAAAAAGAATTAGGAATATTATTTAATTTAGGTGTTATTTTCTGTAACTCAGAAATACAATGACCTCAGGTTGGTGTAAAAAAATAAAAAAAATGTGGTTTGTCTGTTTTTTTAACTGAATTAGTAGATATATTAATACCGTTATTAAAATCAAAACTGAAATTTGAAACAATTAATTCCTGTTCTGTATTAATATTTATATTATCTTCTTGATCTTGCTGGGAACAAGATCCAAGAAATACAAAAAGTAAAATAAAAATAAAATATCTTGTACAACTACTTAAATTCATAAATTAACCCTTTTAAATATTTTAGCAAATTAAAATAGATTAATCATTAAATGAAAAATACTTGTTATAATAATGAAAGTAAGATAAAAAATTATGGCTAAAAGTAATTTAACATTTCTAACTATTTGGGCTTTGCTGTTTGTTTCGGTTATCCTTATTGGTTCATGGAGTTTGGCAGAAAGTGCAACAAGATCAATGGGAAATAAAAACTACACAGATAATGAATTAACTTTAGTACAAAAATCAGCCATATTTATTTGTCCCTTACATTAAACAGGAGTAAATTTGAAATTTAAAGATAAAGTTGCATTAATCACTGGAGCATACCAAGGATTAGGAAAAGGAATAGCAAAAAAACTTGGGGAACAGGGCTGTAAATTAATTTTAGTTGATATTGATGAAAGAGTAAAAGACACAGAAAACGAATTCACCAATACAGGTATAGATTCAATTTCAGTAATAGGAGATGTGTCCAAAGAATCAACTGCTAATTTAGCTGTAGAAAAAGGGGTAAAAAAATATAATAAAATTGATATCCTTGTGAACAATGCTGGTATCGGTGGGATAAGTCAACAATTGTGGGATTTACCTGTTGATGAATTAGACAGAGTATATGCAATAAATTTACGTGGTGTATTTATATTTTGCAAATCCGTTATCCCTCTTATGTTAAAAAACAAATATGGAAGAATAGTAAATATAGCTTCTATTGCAGGAAAAGAAGGTAACCCAAATGCTGTCCCTTATTCTGCTACCAAATCAGCTGTGATAGGGCTAACTAAATCGTTAGGGAAAGAATTAGCCAAAACAGAAATCAGAGTAAACTGTGTTACTCCTGCTGTTGTAAAAACTTCAATACTAGATGAATTTACAGAAGAACATATAAATTATATGCTAGAAAAAATCCCTATTGGAAGAACTGGGAAGATTGAAGAAGTTGCAAACATGGTAGCGTGGATAGCTTCTGAAGAATGTTCATTTTCTACTGGTGCAGTTTTTGATATAAGTGGTGGCAGAGCTACTTATTAATTAATAATTAATTTAGTTACTAGACCGGATTTAACAGTTAATTGAGTTTTATCAGTTTTTACAAGTAACAAATCACCCTCATCATTAACTCCTTTAACCTTCCCACTCAATCGTTTGTTATCTTTCATTTCTAAAAATACATCTTTCCCTATGGTATCAATTTTATTTTTCCACAATGAAACAATCTCATTAGTTGTCTTAGAAGAATAGTAAAGATTATCAAAGTAAGGTATTACCTTAGAAGCAATATTTTTTACATTATAAGATTTGCCTGTAATTATTTTCATTGATGTATATTCAGTATTTATATCATGGATTCCTTCTAAATTTACATTCAAACCTATACCTAACACCGAATAAGTTAAATCTTGATTTTGATAAATATTTTCTTGCAAAACACCTGAAATTTTCTTACCTTGA
>VFGQ01000026.1 GCA_009391605.1 SAR202 cluster bacterium | reverse complement strand
CTTCAGTAACAAATGTTAATAATTTATCAATTATTTCTGGTGTTTATCCATCAAAACATGGAATTTGCTCAAACTATAAATATTCCAAAACTACAAATCAGGGCACATATGTAGAAGATAACAAATTTGTTATATCAAAAACAATTTTTGATATTTGCAATGAGAAAAATCTAACAAGTATATTAGCCACTTCAAAAAACAAATTAAAAACACTATTAATAAACAATAATTTAAAAAACAATTTGAGCTATTCTACAGAAAATCCTGATGAATTTTTAATAAAAAGATTTGGCGAGGCGCCGAGTATATATACATTAAATGCAAATTCTTGGACTATATCTACAGCATCAACACTTATATATGAAAAATCCCCTGATTTTGCATATATTTCATTAACAGATTATCCTATGCATAAATTTAAACCCGAAAGTACGGAATCATTAGAACATTTGAAATTGATCGATAACTCAATTTGTGAATTAATAAATAAAAATCCAGGCTATCAAATATTTATCACTGCTGACCATGGGATGTCTGATAAAACTAAATTAATTAATATAGAAAATGAACTGAATAAATATAATGTACATTCAATAGCAATACCGATTATTAAAGATAAGCATGAAATTCATCATTCTAATCTAGGAGGATCTATTTACATCTATATGAATGATCTGACTGATCTTAATGAAGCTAAAAAAATACTAAAAAGTATTGATGGTATCGAAGATGTTTTAACTAAATCAGAAGCATCACAAAAATTTAATCTAAACTCTAGTGCAATAGGGGATTTGATGGTATTAGGACAAAAAGAAGTTGTGTTTGGAAATTCTGATATTTCGTTAATTCCAAATGATTTAAGATCCCATGCCTCAACATATGAAACAAAAATACCTTTGATAGGAATAAACACTACTAAAAACCCTGATTATTTTATTGAAAACAGATCGATTGGAAATTATATTATAGATTCTATCTAATATATTTATGGTGAAAAAATGAGTGAGAAACTAGATCAGTTACTAGAAAAACAAAAAAACCAATATATTTCTAAAACTCAAAAATCATACGAAATGCAAAAAATATCTGAGCAATATATGCCAGGAGGAAGTACTAGAACAACTCAATGGATGGAACCTTATCCATTCTATGCAGATAATGCACATGGATCAATAATGACAGATATTGACGGGAATAATTATCTTGATTTCATGATAAATGCTACTAGTCTCATACTTGGGCACTCATCTGATGAGGTGAAAAATGTTTTAAATGATCAAATTCAAAAAGGAACTGCATATAGTGCTCCAACAGATGGACAAGCAAAATTAGCAAAACTAATTACTGATAGAACACCTTCAATGGAAACTCTCAGATTTACTAATTCGGGCACAGAAGCAACAATGATGGCTATCATGGCAGCAAGAGCATATACAAACAAACATAAAATAGCAAAATTTGAAGGTGGGTATCATGGTACACATGATCATGTATCTATTAGTGTTTCACCAAAAGCAAAAGATTTAAAAGAATCTACTCATCCTGGTATCTTACAATATCCCGGGCAACCTAAAAGTTTACTCAATGATGTTATAGTTCTCCCATATAACGATATTGAAAGAAGCAAGGAACTTATTAATGCTCACAGCGAAGATTTGGCTTGTCTAATAATGGAACCTGTTATATCAGGATTAGGGTATTTACCATTAGAGAAAAATTTCCTTCAGTTTATAAGAGATATAACAGATGAATTAGATATTGTTCTAATCTATGATGAAATTCAAAGTTACAGACTCGCTCCGGGTGGTGCTCAGGAAATTTTTAATATAACCCCTGATATGACATCATTAGGAAAAATTATAGGAGGCGGATTACCAGTAGGTGCTTTTGGAGGGAAAGAAGAAATAATGGAAACATTAAATCCTTCAAGTAATAATTACAAATTATCTCATGCAGGAACATTCAATGGGAACCCTTTAACTATGGAAGCTGGTGCAGCTGTTATGTCTACATTAACAAAAGATAAATATACGAAAATGAATTCAATGGGTGATTCTCTTAGAACAAAATTGAATTCTATTTTTGATGAACTAGAAATAGATAATCAAATCACAGGAATTGGGTCTCTTTTTGGAATAAATTTTAATAGCAATAAGATTGAAGACTACAGATCATTTGTTAACAATGACAATTTGCTAACAAAGATTTTATTTATGGGACTTTTGAACAACGGAATTCTTATGCAAACTAAAAATGCAGGAGCTTTAAATACTAAAACAACAGAAAATGATCTTAACAAATTAGTTGAATCAGTAAGAGATATTTCTACCGAAATCAAAAGTAATCTTTAAGGAATCGCTCTTCCAGGTGTAATCCCTGTAACTTTATTATTTTCTACTACTAATTCTCCATTTACCAAAACATGTTCAATCCCTACAGGATACTGAATAGGATCATCATATGTTGCCAAATCATTAATGTTATCCGCATCAAAAATGACAACATCAGCAAAATTACCTTTTTTAATTACTCCCCTACCTGACAATCCAAATCTTTCAGCTGGATTTTGTGTCATTCTTTGAATCATTTCTTCAAGTCCATCTTCCCAAAAAGATCTTCTTAATCTGCCTAAAAATCTAGGAAAACATCCATAAGCTCTAGGATGACAATATTTACCCATCGGTATTGCATCACTACCTACCATATAATCATCTCGTTTTAATAAATTTATAGCATCTTCATTTAATTGACTCCATACACTAACATTTATTGGGGGTGCACCTCTGTAACCCAGTTGTAATTTGTTATCCCTTAAAAGTTCACATAATGTCACTTCTGGTGATTGATTATTCATTTTTGCTAAATCTGTAAGGCTCATACCTTCTAATTCAGGATTATTAGGAGAATAAGAAAACACTGCATCCTTAAAAGCTTCTCTTCTATAAGGAGATAATTCTTCTATCATAGTACTAACTATTTTTTCAAATTCATTTGGGTCATTTAACTTTTTTATAATCTCGTCTGGGCCACCTTCATGCGCAAAAGTAGGTAAAAAACTTAATGGATATGTACTGCCTGTAGGGTAAGGATATAATTCCAAAGTAATATCTACACCTTCAGATTTTGCTTCATCAATATCTTTCATCAATTCAGTGACTTGTCCTGCACTCAACGCACTAGTCCTAGTATGTGAAAAATGAACTTTCACCCCAGACTGCCTACCTATTTCAAGAGCTTCTAAAACACCACCTCCCTTAAAACCTCTTTCTGTATTTCTATCCCTTAAATGTGTAATATAAACTTTTGAACTATCACTAACAACTTCACATAATTCAATTAATTCTTTTGTATCAGACCATGCATTCGGATAATATGACATACCTGTTGCTAAACCAACAGCTCCCTCTTCAAGAGATTTATATAAAAGCTGTTTTGCTTTTTTCATATCATCCCCTAATAAAGGCTTATCGAAAAATCCAACAGTTTCAATTCGTAAAGCTCCATGTGCCACAGGATAAACAGTATTTATACTACATTTTTTATCATAATGTGATCTAAATTTTTCCACTGAAGACATATCCAGATCATCAGGGGGATTACCTAAAATTCCCGCTAAATATCTTTTATTTAATAAATAATTTTCTTTAGATAAAGGAGCATAAGAAAGTCCATCCTGGCCAAGTATTTCAGTTGTTATACCTTGTCTTATCCCATTTTCATGAATAGGATCAATAAGTAATGCCGCATCTGAATGAGCATGTGTATCAATGAATCCTGGTGATAATGTTTTTCCAGTTGCATCAATTATTTTTTTTGCTGATGCATCTTTTAAATTCCCTATTTGATCAATTTTATCCGCAATAATCCCTATATCTGCTTTTGATGCCTTTTTACCGGTACCATCAACTAAATTTCCATTTATTATTAATACATCGAACATTTATAATCCCTTGTGAATTAATATTTAAATATAATATTTAATATTTATAATAACTATAAACAGTAAAATTATTATTACCGACTAAATCATGGAAAACAACTCTAAAATACCTGATATAAAAAATTTACAATATAAATTAAAAAGAGAAGGGTATTATTGGAGTGATGTTTTTGATCATACGAATTCTAAAGAAACTTTTCTTTCAATCCATAAAATCCAAAAAAACTCTGGTGCACCTTTACACATACATGAAAACGAAGAAATTATATTCGTAATAAAAGGGTCTATTGAGGCAAAAATTGGAAGGAAATTAATAAATGTTAAAAAGGGACAAATAGTTTTAATCCCTCAAAAAACAAAACACTCTTTAAAAAACCTAAAGAAGGAAGAGGCAAAAATAGCAATTATATTTGCAACAAACAATCCTTTTTCTAAAACTAAATATCTAAAATAACATATCAGGAAAAATTTAATGAAAATTATAATGCCTATTACAGATATTCAAAATCAGTCTCCTAAAACTAATGAACATATAGAAATCATCTTTGAACCAAAAATAAAAAGAATAGTCCTAATTCCAAGAAAAATTAAGAAAACTTCATCTGAAGAGAATAAACAACTTTTAGATTTTAAATTATTATATTCCAAATTCAGACAAATTCTTAATAAACACAATATAAATATTGATGAATACAAAGTAATTCACATACAACTCAATAAATTTTTATCACAATTACCGCCTCATAACACAATGATGCCAATTAAAACATATAAAAAAATGAACCTTGATCTTCTAAAATTAAAACCTGCAATATATCAGGGTATAAATTCTAATCATATTGTTAATATCAAAAATGAAAATCATTTGATTGAAAATTTACACCTAATTCAAAATGCTTCTTTTAAAGATAGTTGGGGCTTTTCTCCTAATTCAATAAAAGAAATTAAAAACAAAATTCAATCGAAAAATAATATACAAGACGGAGTTTTATTTTACAAAGAAAGCAATGAACCTGAAGGATATATATGGCTTACAAGAAATAATGAAGATAATAAAACAGCACATGTTTCAATGATTGGAACACTCCCACTATCAAGAGGAAAAGGAATAGCAAAAAAATTATTAGAAAGTTCAATTAATTTTTTAATTAAAAACAAGTACCAAAACCTTATTTTAGAAGTTGACAATGATAATTTAAGTGCAAGAAATGTATATAAAAAATATGGGTTTAAGGATATTGAAGAAAGTTATTGGTATGAATTCTCAGACAAGACATTTAGATAATACATCTTCAAATACTGATATTAAATCCTTTGAAGATTTCCCCCAGCTATAATTCATAGCATGTAATCTAGAATTAATTCCAAATAGGTCTCTTAAAGGTTTGTTTTTTAATAATATTTCCAAATAATGCATCAAAGATTCCGGGGATTTATTAACAGATAAAAATCCAGTTTGACCATGTTTTACTACAGATTTTAATCCTCCAACCTGTGGGGCAATTACAGGTAAGTTACATGCACTGGCTTCTAAAGCAGCTATACCAAATGTCTCATATGCAGACGGCATTACAAAAACATCTGCTGCAGAAAAATATATTGGCAATTCATCATGATCAATTGCACCTAAAAAATTTACTTGATTGCTTAATCCGTGTTTCAATTTTAAAGAATTCAATCTTGCTAATTCGTTTTGTGATTTACTATCACCACCGATTATCAATAATCGTACATCAAAGTCATCACTGATTTTAAGAAAACTTAACGCATTTATCAGTACATCATAACCTTTTATGGGTTCTAGTCGGCCAACAGAAAGTAGTATTTTACTAGTTTGCGATAATCCTAATTTTTTCCTGGATTCAAATTTATTTTTAGATTTAAATTTTTCTAAATCAACGCCAGGTGAAACAATATATATATTATTTTCAGATTTGTAATTTAAAATTAAATTTTCTTTTTCCTGGTATGTTGGAACTACAATAGCATCACTTTTTTTTATTAAATCTAATTCATTATCAATCCTGAAATCACTTTCATTTTCCATATAATTAACTGTACGTTTAGTGAGGCCCATTGTATGAAAAGTAATTATGTGAGGAATTTTTAATTGTTCTGAAATAAGTTTCCCCACCATTCCAGACATCCAATAATTTGAATAAATCAAATCATATTGCAAATTTCGTTCAGTAATGTAATTCATTAAAT
>VFGQ01000030.1 GCA_009391605.1 SAR202 cluster bacterium | reverse complement strand
GAAGTTTAAGTATATATTTGATTTTTATGATAAAAAGATACTTTTTTCTGATGAAGCAAGATTAAATTACATAAGAATTTAGTAAGATGTTTTAAATATATAAACAGAGGTGATTATGACTTTTCAGCAATCAATTCAAACATGTTTAAATAAATATGCAAATTTTAAAGGAAAAGCTTCAAGATCTGAATATTGGTGGTTTTTCTTATTTACAGCTATTGTTGGAGTTATAACAGGAATACTGGATGCAGTCATATTTCCTGGCTTTACTGAAACGTTAGGTACTGGACCTTTGAGATTGTTATTTAATGTAGGTGTTATCACCCCTGGTATTGCAGTAGGAGCAAGAAGACTACATGATACCAATAGAAGCGGATGGTGGCAGTTGTTGTATTTTACTGGTATAGGAATTCCTGTTGTGTTTATTTTAATGGCACTTCCAAGTAAAGAGGGAGAAAATTGATTTTATTTTATGAATATTGAAAAAAGATATCAACTGGCAAGAAAAAAACTTCCAATTTATTGGGGGGAATTGGTTAAGAATGATAGTGTAGATATTGTATGGTCTGATGATGGAAAGGAGTTTTTGCTTTTTACTAATTCTAAAGATGGAGATGAGGTAAGAGTATACAATGTTTCAAACCCAAATCCCCATTATGTGATTAAATTATCTGTTTTTAATGATTGTTTAGCGGAACAAGGGATTGATAATAAACTGATAAATCAGATTCTTGCCAGCTCAAATAAAAATAAGAAGATCAAAGAATCATCTGTAAATATTTCTTATGACAATCATATCAATCTGATTTCTTTTGAATATCTTAATCATACATTTGAATATAATTTATCAAATGCAGAATGTATTTATCGGTTTGATTCAATGCCAAAGGATAAATATCTTCATAAATCTCCTGACGGGAGTAAGTATGCATGGATTGAAAAAAACAATCTTGTTTATAAGGAAATTAACGAGAAAAATACCATTAAACTTACTAGTGATGGTATAGAGAAATATAGTTACGGAGAATTATCTTTTCTTGGTAAAGGCAGTACTCTTGCAAAGCAGAACGGTACTCTTTTTCCTACAGCTTTAGCTTGGTCCCCATCCGGTCGGTATATTTTTTGTATTAAACTTGATGAAAGAAATCTTAAAGAATTACCTTTAATTCAACATATAAAAGGCGACTCGCCTGCAAGACCTGAAGTGCACTCATTGCCATATAGTTTTCCTGGTGAAAATATATCAACTAATGAAATATATTTGTTTGATACACAAACAAATTCTATGATCACGCATGATGAAAAACCTTTTACTTATTTTGGCATGTTTCATGTTGATTTTGTGAGTAGCAATGATCAGCACAATTTTTTTTGGTCAGAAGATGAAAAATATTTTTATTATCTTATTTCTGATCGTGGTCAGTATAATATGACATTAAAAAAGATTGATGTTGAAACGGGTAAAGTTAGTGAAATAATTACTGAAAGTGCAGATACATATGTTGATATGGCTCCAAGAATTACTGACTATCCTGCTATCAGACCTTTATTTAAATCAAATCAGTTAATCTGGTATTCAGAAAAAAGTGGCTGGGCTCATTTTTATATGCATGATCTGACTACAGGTGTAGAAAAATTTCAGATTACATCAGGAGAATGGCGGGTAAGGGAAATAATAGATATTGATGAAAATGAAGAAGTAATATATTTTACTGCAGGTGCAAGAGAACCTGAATTCAACCCTTACTGGGAAGGGTTTTATAAAGTTAACTTTGATGGCTCCGCACTTGAATTGTTATCAGAAGAAAATGCTAATCATATTATTAATTTTAATAAAAAAAGCAGATATTTTGTTGATCAGTATAGTTCGATTAATCAGCCACAGATTACTATGTTGAAACATACAGATGATTTGTCTGGCAAAAAATTAATTGAGGCAGATATTTCTTCACTTGTTAAGCTCGGGTGGACTGATCCAGAGTATTTTTCAGACTTGGCGGCAGATAATAAAACAACAATTTATGGCGCAATATTTAAACCTTCTTATTTTGACCAAAGTGTAAAATACCCTGTCCTTGATTTTATATATCCGGGACCACAATCACTTGGTTTAAGAGATCATTCTTTTGGACACGAAAGTTTTGGGCAGGTAAATTCAATTGTAGAACTTGGTTTTGTAATAGTTATAATCGAAGGAAGAGGGACATCGGAAAGATCTAAATTATTTCATGATTATTCTTATGGACAGCTTGAGGATAATGGTTCAATAGAAGATCATATTCATGTAATAAAAAATATATCTAAAACAAAACCTTATATGGATATTAAAAAAGTAGGAATGTATGGACATTCTGGTGGTGGATATTCAACTGCAAATGCATTACTTAAATATTCTGATTTTTATTCTGTGGGAGTCGCGTCTTCGGGTAATTACGACAATCTTGAGTATAATTCCAGATGGGGAGAAAAGTATCAGGGAAAAGTTTCTGATGAAATTTATAGCGATCAGGCAACGAGAAATTATGTATCAGAATTAAAAGGTAAACTTTTATTAATTCATGGTGATATGGATGATAATGTTTACATGTACCACACTCTTAGACTAGTACATGAATTAATACAAAATAATAAAGACTTTGATATGTTGATTATCCCAGAGATTGAACATTCACCTGTAGATTCTGAAACTTCATTAAAATCTTGGAAATATTTCTGGCGAAAAAGATGGGATTATTTTGTTCAACATCTTTTAGATGAGATTCCTCCAGCTAATTTTGGATTATAATATTAATATATTTATTGAGGTGTTATATGTCTTATAGAGAAAAACCGGTTTTAAGCCAAGAAGAAGCTTTACAATTACATAAGGAAGCTCTTGTAGTTGATTCTCAGATTCCTACTATAACCTTAGGTGGTTTGTTTACAGATAATATGAGAAAAAGAATGGATGAATGTTTCAAGGAAGGAATGACAAAAGCTGAAGCATCAAACATATTATCAGCGATGATCCCTGGCGAGATTCAAAATAGCACTGATGCAAAAGCTCAGTATATTGAACTTTGGGAAAAGTCAGGCGTTAATATTGCTAGTGGAACTTATGCTGGCCCTGCAGCTGGGATAGATGCCGCATATAATAGTTCAGTAAAAAGAATGTCGGAAGCAGTATCAATTATAAATTCAATACCTGAAAAATTAATGCTTGTAACAACATCAGATCATATTAAAGAAGCGCATGATACTGGTAAGGGAGGTATAATTTTCGATTTCCAAGATACTTTGTCATTTGGTACTGATTTAAATAAAGTAGATTTTTTTTATAATCTTGGTTTAAGGGTAGTACAGCTCACTTATAATTTAAGAAATCTTGTAGGTGATGGATGTACAGAAATACATAAAAGCGGATTGTCATATTTTGGAAGAGAACTTGTAAGTAAACTTAATGAAAAAAATATGATTGTTGATGTAAGTCATTGTTCAGAACAAGTAGGGTGGGATGCTATGGAAATATCATCAAGTCCTGTTGTGGTAACTCATTCAACAAGTGCTGCAATTGTAAAACATGACAGAGGTAAAAGTGATAAATTTGCCAAAGCTATAGCAGATAATGGAGGATTTTTTGGTGTAGTAGTTATACCAGGATTTATTCAGGAAACACCTACTGCAACTTTAGATGACTGGGCTCTTCATATAGAAAATCTTGTTAATGTTATGGGTATTGATCATGTATGTATAGGTACTGATAAGCTTGGCCCAGGTCCTGGCACTGAAACATTATTTGAATATCCTGAAGAAATGCCTGGGATGAGACCGGGACATTTTAATTGGAGTGGGTTTAGAGAAGAACATAGAGTAAATGATAATGGGCTTGGCTTACCATATCCGCAGTATAATGATTATAAAACAATTGGTTATGAACAGTTTACAGACTGGCCTAATCTTACATTGAAATTAGCTGAGCGAGGTTTCAATGAAGAAGAACTCAGAAAAATATTAGGATTAAATTATTTTAGAGTATTCAAACAAATTATAGGCTGATTTTCCGAAATGACTTTTAATAATATTATTGCAGTATGCATTTTCCTTGCACCTTTTGCTTATTCTCCCGGTCCGGGTGTAATGTTTTTTGCAGTTAATACTGCAAGATCAGGTTTTAAAAAAACACTTCCTGCGATAGCTGGGTATCATATAGGAATAGTTGTATTTACTTTTTGTTTCGGATTAGGGTTTGATTTTTTTGTTTCAAGATTTGAATTAATACTTGATATACTTAAATACCTTGGTAGTTTATATGTTTTATATATAGCATTTAAAATTATAAAAGCAGGATTTGGATCTGATTCTAAAGGTGAATCTGGTATAACATTTTTTAATGGAATGATTTTTATCTTCCTTAACCCTAAAGTACATATTGTAATAACTTTAATGTATACAAAATTTAATGATTTAGGGAATATGAATACATTGATTTATACTTTAATTCTTACCATTATTTTTTCTATAAACAATCTTATATCAGTTCTCATTTATAGCCTTTCAGGAAATGCTATTGGTAATATTGGTAATAATAAAATTAGTAAGTTCAGGGATGCTTTTTTTGGATTGTCACTTGTCTTAATAGCTATATGGATGATGGATGTTGTTGAGTTAGTAAAAAAATTATTCTTTACTTAAATGATCGCTATAATATGATGCCCATTTTGTGATTGATTGTATAACAGGATTAAGTGATTTGCCAATTTCAGTGAGTGAATATTCAACTTTTGGAGGTATTTCAGGATATGTTTTTCTTTTAACTATATAATTATTCTCAAGTTCTTTTAGTTGTTTTGAAAGCATTTGTTGAGTTATAGGTAGTAATGATTTTTTCAATTCACCAAATCTCAATGTATTTTCACCAAGATGATAAATAATATCTATCTTCCATTTTCCCCCTATGATTCCCATCACATCATATACACTGCAATTTTCATTTGTTAGTTCGTATTTTTTATTAGTCATAAATTTGTGACTTAGTTTTTTATAACAATCTAAGTATATAATTCTATTTTATGTTTGTATGTAAATACTAGTACATCTATTTATACTACTTGACAGTATTATTTTCATACTTATATTATATTTCATACCAAATATAATAAAAAAAACTTATAAGAGTGTTTTATGACAAATTTTATATATGTGATTGTTGCAAGTATTGCAGCTGGAATATTATCTTTGTCAGTTGCAGTATTATTAGTTCAAAAAACATCATGGTCTCAGTATTTGATAAAATTTGGAACTCCCTTTGCTGCAGGTGTTTTACTAATTGCCTCTTTTAGAGATTTAATACCTCATGGGATAGAAGAAAAAGGGCCTATAGTTTTAAATGCCACTTTGGTAGCAATTTTAATCTTTTTTTTAATTGAGAAAGGTTTTAAAAATTTTCATCACCATCATGAAGAGGATCTTAAAAGTAAAAGGAATAGTTCTCAGGGATGGCTTTTTCTTGTAGGTGATCTTTTTCATAATGTAGTTGATGGAATTGCTTTGGGATCTGCATTTTTAATTAATCCAGGTACTGGTTTAATAGCTACAATTGCGATTATTGCACATGATATCCCTCTTGAATTAGGGGAATTTGGTTTACAGTTGAAAAGTGGGTTTACAAAGAGACAAGTTATAGTAAGAAATTTAATTACATCCTCAACAATGATTATTGGAGCAATATTTGCTTTTCAACTTGGCTCTGTAATTGATTTGCCATTAGGTTATATTTATGGTGCCATTGGTGGATTTTTCATTTATATTGCTTTGAGTGATATAGTTCCGACTATACATACTTCGGAAAAGACTAGATATGGATTACAGACGGGCTTTTTATTAATCGGTTTGATTTTTGGAACCTTTGTTTCTAGTTTTGCGCATCAATATATTGATGTGGGTCATTCAGGGCATACTTATGAAGAAGATGAACATGATACCCATAAAAATGATCACGATGACTATGGCGAAGATGAGAAACACTCAGAACATAAGGATTAATTATTTAATTTAGATTTGAATTCAAGTCTTTTTGGACCATGTCTTTTTTTAGTGCACCTGTTTGGCTTGATAATTTAAAACATTTTTATTATTAAATGTATAATATTGAATGAGGTTCATACTAAAAATATAATGCTTATTTCTTTATGTTTTTTATGCATATATTATTAATCAATTGATATTAGGAATTAAAATGGATCACATAGAAATTAAGAATGGTTTAATAATTGATGGGATGGGTGGCAGTCCATATGTTGGAAATGTATATTTACGAGAAGGGAAAATCGTAGCAACAACTCATGGTGAGAGCTTAAGTTCTGATATTTCTATTGATGCTTCCGGAAAAATAGTTACTCCAGGATTTATAGACATACATACCCACAGTGATCTTTCATTTTTACTTGATTCAACTGCTCAAAGCAAAATAAGACAGGGTGTGACAATGGAATTAATAGGTAATTGTGGGATGAGTCCATGTGCTCCTTTAACCGGAGATTCAAAAGAATTACTAATGCAACGATTATCTATTTATGAAAATAATTATGGATTAGCAGATAAAATTAACTGGACAGATTATGCCGGATATATTGAAGCCTCAAGAAAATCAGGAGCTACTTTAAATGTTGCATTCCAGATTGGGCATGGTACTTTACGATCAGCTGTTATTGGACAGGAAGATAGACCTCCAACAGCTGATGAATTAACTGAAATGAAAAGGCTTACGGGTGAAGCTCTTGATGCAGGTGCACTTGGTTTTTCGACCGGATTATTTTATGCACCAGGATATTATGCAAGAGCAGATGAAGTTATTGCTATAGCTGAAGAAGTGGGTAAAAGAAATAAACTTTATTCAACTCATCAAAGAGATGAGGGTACAATTTCTGTAGGCTTGTTTACATCTTTGAATGAAGCTATTGAAACTGGGAGAAGGGCAGAATGTAAGGTACAGATATCTCATGTTAAATGTGATTTTCAAAAAGTTTGGGGTAAAGCAGACAAAGTTCTTGAACTTATCGAAAATGCCGTTGATGAAGGTTTGGATGTTGCAGGCGATCAGTATCCTTATCCTAGGTCGAGTACCGGACTTACCGGAGCTTTATTTCCAAGATGGTCATTATCTGGCGGAAGAGAGGAAACTCTTAAGATTATGTCAAATGAAGATTCTCGGCCCGGGTTAATTGATGGAATTAAT
>VFGQ01000090.1 GCA_009391605.1 SAR202 cluster bacterium | reverse complement strand
TTCAAATTTAAATACAGTTATTGATCCTGAACAAAAAAGAAAAATCATAGGAAACACTTTTATATCTGTATTTGAAAGTTTTACAAAAAGATTTGATGATATAAAATTCCTTGCCCAAGGTACGCTTTATCCTGATGTTATTGAAAGTGCTACTGAAGATTCACCAAACGCAGCAAAAATTAAAACTCATCATAATGTAGGTGGATTACCTAAAGATATGAATTTTGAATTAATTGAACCATTGAGAAATCATTTTAAAGATGAAGTTAGGTTAATAGGAAAGGAATTAGGATTACCTGATTTTTTAATAAATAGGCAACCATTCCCTGGCCCTGGTTTAGCTATAAGGATAATAGGTGAAATTACTTCTGAAAAGCTTGAAATTTTAAGAAATGCTGATTGGGTTTTAATGGATGAGATTAAAAATAACGATTTATATGATCAATTATGGCAAAGTTTTGCTGTTTTATTAGATGTTCATAGTGTGGGGGTAATGGGAGATCATAGAACATATGAATATACGATAGCAATAAGGGCTGTTAAAAGTGAAGATGCAATGACTGCTGACTGGGCACGAATTCCTTATGAGGTATTAGATAAAATTTCCAGTAGAATAACTAATGAAGTCCCTGGTGTAAATAGAGTGGTTTATGATATTACAAGTAAACCACCAAGCACAATTGAGTGGGAGTAATTATTTATCTAAATGCCAAACAATCTTAAAAATGAAAATAGTCCATATTTGTTACAACATGCTGATAATCCGGTTGATTGGTATCCTTGGTCTGAGAAACCTTTTGAACTAGCAAAAAAATATGACAGACCTGTTTTTTTAAGTATTGGATACTCTTCATGTCATTGGTGCCATGTAATGGAAAAAGAAAGTTTTTCTGATAATACAGTTGCTGAATATATGAATGAACATTTTATATCAATAAAAGTTGATAGAGAAGAAAGACCTGATATTGACAGTATATATATGGAGTCATTACAAGCATTGTCTGGGGCAGGTGGTTGGCCGGCTAGTTTATTTTTAACTTCTGAAAAAATACCTTTTTTTGCAGGAACTTATTTCCCCTTAGAAGATCGCGGTAATTATCCCAGCTTCATGAGAGTTTTGCAGTCTGTTGTTGAATATTATTCCAATAAAAAACGCACAGTTATAGATATAGGTAATCAATTAATAGGGTTATTGCAAACTGAATTGAAAAATGAAGATATCCCTAATGTAGATTATATTAAAAATGCTTTAGATAATTTAGTTAAATCGTTCGATAGAGATAATGGAGGATTTCATAATGCTCCAAAATTTCCACAACCACATATTTTAGAATTTTTGATTTATTTAAAAGATAACTATGCTCACTTTTCTTCTCTTATATCAAATGAAGATTTAAATGAAATGTTAAATATATCATTATATAAAATGGCATCTGGCGGAATATATGATCAAATTGGAGGAGGTTTCCATAGATATTCAGTAGATGCTAAATGGCTAGTTCCTCATTTTGAAAAAATGTTATATGACAATGCATTTCTTGCCAAAATTTATTCAATGGCACATGGTATTTATTCAGATACTTGGATGAAATTTATATCCGATGATATTTTAGACTATTTAATTATGCAAATGTCTGATAAATCTGAAGGTTTCTATGCTTCTGAGGATGCAGATTCTGAAGGGGAAGAAGGCAAATATTATGTTTGGAATTATGATGAATTAAGGAAAATATTTAATGATAAAGAATTTCAACTAGCAAAAGAATTGTTTGATTTTAATGACAAAGGAAATTTCGAAGGAAAAAATATTTTAACTGGAGGATTTACAAAAGCAAATAAATCTAATAAATCTTATGAGATTGATGCATATAATAACATCAAATCATTATTGTTTAATATTAGAGAACAAAGAATCCCTCCATTTAAAGATAAGAAAATAATAACATCATGGAACGGGATGACTATTACAGCTTTAATGCAGAATTATCTCTTGTCTTTTGATGAAAAATATTTAAATAAATCAATTGATGTCGCAACATATATTAATTCTTTTATTACCGAAAATAATGAGTTACCGAGATATATTATTAATTCCAAGCCATTTTACTCCCCTACTCTTGAAGATTATGCATATTTTATCGAAGCATTATTTAAATTACATCAGGGAACTTTGGATTTTAAATGGTTGGATATAGCTATGAACTTGACTGATAAAGTTATTGAATCTTATTGGGATTCTGATTCTTCATTTTTATATGATAGTAGTAACAACAAGAAAGATTTATTTATAAGGCCTAAGTCACTATATGATAATCCCTATACTAGCTCTGCGTCTAAAATGACAGAACTTTTATATCTTTTAGGTTCTATTACAGGAAAAGTAGAATATTTAGATATTGTTGATAGATTGATTGATAATATGATTCCATATATTAATAAAGTACCAATGCATACTTTATCTTGGGCAAAATTAACTGATTTACGTAAAAATGACAAATTAGATCATCTAGTGATAATTCATGATGAAAAGAATTTAAATGAGTTAGTAAATAAATTAAATTCAGAAGGGGCAACTGGTTTAATTTATTTTGGCAAATCATATAAGTCAAAAACTAATTTAGATATTTTTGACAACAAGATATTAATAGATGGTAAAACAACATTTTATCTATGTAGATCTTACACTTGTAAAATGCCAACTAATTCAATAAATGATATAAATAATCAAATCAAAGATTTAAGTTATTGATTTTATTCATTTTATTCCCAATTGAAGGCGTCACCAGGTTCAGAAGGTAACGCGTACCCTCCTGAGAGCCCTGCGGGAGACCCGTCTGCTCTATGACACGCTGCCCCTTCCATTATGTTATTTTTTAACATAATAGCATTCATTCCGCCTGCGACTTTTTGAATGCTAGAAGTTTTATGCCCCATAGAATTTAATTTATTTATTGAATCATTTGGGAATTCGTATTCTAATTCTAAGATATCACCATCAGTCCAAACTCTTGGAGATTCTACTGCCGATTGTAAGTTGAATTTATTATCTATTATTGCAAGTATTGCCTGGCATACAGATCCGAAGATTTTACGACCACCTGGGGTTCCTAGTGCAAGAAACGGTTTGTTATCTTTAGATATAATTGTTGGAGTCATTGAGGATAAACTCCGTTTATATGGTTGAATTGAATTAGCATTTCCAGGATGTGGATCAAATAAGAGCATACAATTATTTAACATCATTCCTGTCCCTTCAACTGCCACTTTACTTCCAAACGCATTATTTATTGTTTGTGTCATAGAAACAATGTTGCCTTCACTGTCAGCAACATTGAAGTGAGTTGTATTATTACTATCATTATCTAGGAAATTATTAGTGAATTTGTATGATTGAGCTTTATTTATATTTATTTCATTAGCTCTTTCTGAAGCGTATTCTTTAGATATAAGTCCATTTATAGGAATATTTACATATTCTGGGTCTCCTATATATCTATATCTATCTGCAAATACTATCTTGAAAACTTCGGAAATAATATGAATTCTTTTAGGATCAAAAATATTATATTTCTCAATATTAAAGTTTTCTAAAATATTCAGCATTTGTATAAGGCATATCCCACCACTGCTGACAGGGCCTACAGAGTTTATTTTATAACCTTTGTAATTACCTACTATTGGTTCTCTGTAAAATATCTTTTGGCGTTTTAGGTCATTTAATGATACCAGGCCTCCATTCTTTTTCATTTCATCTTCTACATGTTTCCCTAACTCTCCTTCATGTAAATAAGTTGCTCCATATTTTGATATCCCTTCTAGAGTTAAAGCGTAATTAGGGTTTTTGATTATTTCTCCGACTTGTGGAGCTTTTCCATTTGGAAGATATATATTTGTACTTTCTTTGTAATTAGATAATTCATTAATATTATCTTTTATGATGTCTGACAAATAATTAGTTACTCTGAAACCGTTTCGTGCAATATTTATAGATGGTTGAATGACTTCATTTAAATTGAAGTTACCATATTTTTCTACTAAATGAGTCCATGCAAGTAAATTTGCCGGTGTTCCTACAGAAAGATATCCATTTTGATTTAATTGATCTTCAACATCAAAATACTGAGCAAGGTCATTACTTATTGGTTTATACATTTTTTCATGGGCTGCTCCTGGAGCAGATCCATATCCGTCTATTGTAGAAAAACCTTCATTAGGTCTGAAAAAATTTGTAAAACCACCACCAAAAGGTCCTACCATCATTGGTTCTACCACTGATAGTGCAAATGCAGTTCCTATTGCTGCATCAAAAGCATTACCTCCGGAAGAAAGTATAGATATTCCAACGGATGATGCTACGGGATGGTTAGATGTAACTACACCTTGTGACGCAGATATTGATTGTTTTCGAGTAATTAAATCCATCGAATTGAAATATAATAATTAAAATATTTTATAAATGATTAGATAACAATAGATGGATATAAGTCAATCTGTAGAGAAGAAAATTATTGATATTGTTGGAAAAGATTTTGTTTTTATTGATAAACAAGATATGGTTGTTTATGAAAGTGATGGTACCCATGATAAAGGAATGCCTGATTTTGTAGTTTTGCCAGGAACTACAAAAGAAGTTTCCAAACTTGTTATATTGGCAAACGAATATGAAATACCTATTATAGCCCGAGGTTCTGGAACAGGATTAAGTGGAGGAGCAGTTCCAATTCATGGGGGTCTGGTAATTTCTTTGAATAGAATGAATGCAATTATTGATATCGATGTCAATTCCTCAACAGCGACGGTTGAAGCAGGTGTTATAAATCTTGAAATAAGTAATAAAGCTTCTGAATATGGATTGTTTTATGCTCCGGATCCTTCAAGCCAGCAAGCATGTTCAATAGGAGGAAATATTGCTGAAAATTCTGGCGGACCACATTGTTTAGCATATGGAGTTACAACTAACCATGTTTTAGCTATTGAAGTTGTTCTACCAGATGGTGAAATTACCTGGTTTGGAGATTTAAATAAAGAAATGCCAGGAGTAGATTTTAGAGGATTATTTATTGGTTCTGAGGGAACATTTGGGATATGTACTAAAGTAGTTGTTAAGCTTTTACAAAAACCTCAAGGTGTTAAAACAATGATGATTGCATTTAGCAGTATACAGGATGCAGCTAATGCAACCACAGCTATAATTGGCGCCGGAATAATCCCGGCAGCTATTGAAATGATGGATAAAACAGCCTCAGATGCAGCTGAAGAAGGAACAAATGCGGGGATTCCAAAAGATTCTGACACTGTTTTATTGATAGAAATTGAAGGTTTTGAAAGTGATATAAATGATCAGGAAAAATTAATCTCTTCAGTTATATATGAATTTATTCCAATAGATATAAAAATAGCAAAAAATGATCAGGAACGTGATTTGTTTTGGAAAGCTAGGAAAGGAGTATTAGGTGCCTTAGGTAGAATTGCTCCAAATTATTTTTTAGTAGATGGAACGGTACCTAGAACAAAGTTGTCTGAAGTGTTATCTGAAGTGAGTGTTTTAGCTAAAAAGTATAATCTTATTGTTGCAAATGTTTTACATGCTGGTGATGGAAATTTACACCCTTGTATAATTTTTGACCAACAAATTCCAGGAGATACTGAAAAAGCACTGAAATTAGGTGGGGATATATTAAAAGTATGTGTAGATAATGGCGGAGTTTTGAGTGGAGAACATGGTATTGGATATGAAAAGCGTGATTACATGCCATTACTATTTTCAGATACTGATCTAAATAATATGAAAATGTTAAAAAACACTTTTGATCCTGAAGGTTTATTTAATCCGGGAAAAATATTTCCTGTTGAGTGAGTGAAATTGAAAACTACAAATGATCAAAGCTTAATAAATAATCATTACCCTAATAGTAAGAATGAATTATCAAAAATTGTTAATGATCTCTATAAAAATAAGCAAAAAATGATTATTTTGGGAGGAGCAACTAAAACTGAGTATGGAAACCCTTATAGTTCAGTGCAAAATGTGTTTACTTCAGAATTGAATAAAGTTATTGATTACAATCCTTCTGATCTAACTGTTACTGTTGAATCGGGTATAAAAGTCGAATCCCTTATGAATTTGTTGTCTGAAAATAATCAATATTTAGGATATATATTACCTAATAAAAAATTAAGTTCAATTGGTGGAAGTACTGCATATGGATATTCTGGAAATTATAGATTTAATGATATTCATATAAGAGATTCAATTATAGGGATTGAAGCTATAAATTATAAAGGAGATTTTATTAAATCAGGAGGACAGGTTGTAAAAAATGTTAGTGGTTATGATTTGCACAAACTTTATATAGGTACTCAAGGGATGTTTGGCCCTATTTATTCAATTTCTTTTAAAGTTTACCCAAAACCTAATTATGAAACTCAAGTAATTGTTGGTTTTGAAAATTATGAAGATGTCATAAATATTACTAAAAAATATCTACCCTTAAATTGGAATATTCCTAGATTGGCAATTTATAGTTCTAATAAACCTAAAAGAAAATTATATGAATTGTTTTGTAATATAAGTGGGACTAAAAATGTTGTTGATTATATTCAGAAATCAATTACTGAAGATATTAAATTAAATAATGGTAGTTTAGTAGAAGTAAATAATGATATTAATATACCAGTAAATTTAGATGATTTTGGATATAACTTGAATGAAGATCAGTTATCTATCAGAATTCTTTCTTCTAAGAATTCTGATTTTCAGCATATAGTAAATTATTTTGAAAATTGTAAATTGAATTTTCAATTGTTAATTAACCCTTCTATTGGAAGTATTTCTTTACTTATTGAAAATAATGATAATATTCTGTCATATATTGATGAAATTTCTGAAATTTCACGATTAAATAATTATAAAATTATTTTAGATTATTCGAATATATCTTTACGAAATAGATTACGAAATAAATTTAAAAATAATTATAATCAATCTATACTGAATTTAACTACATTACTGAAAAAAAATTACGACCCTCAAAATTTATTCAGTCCCGGGAAAATCTTATGACAATTAAAGAACATATTGAAAGAGTAAAAGATGAGGTTTACAAATGTGTTCATTGTGGATTTTGCCTCACAGCCTGTCCAACTTATTTGGTTAGTGGCCTGGAAACCGAATCGCCAAGAGGAAGAATTTCACTAATGAAAGCTACAATTGAAGACCAAATGATTCCAGATCAGAATACATTTTTGCATTGGGATAGATGTATACAATGCAGAGCATGTGAACCTGCGTGTCCATCAGGAGTAAATTACGGGATATTGATTGAATCAACTAAGGAAGGAATGAATGCAGTAAGAAATGAATCTAAATTATATAAAGTTATATTTAAAACAATATTAAAGTTAGCTATTTCAAATAATTTTATAAATTTTAATTCCTATATATTTCGTATTTATAAAAAGATGAATTTATCAAATATTTTTCATAAATTAACAATATTTAAGATTTTACCTGATTCTATAAAAACTTTAG
>VFGQ01000079.1 GCA_009391605.1 SAR202 cluster bacterium | reverse complement strand
TTGATAATTATTGCAATGAAAATAGAGCTTTAATGTTTTTCTTGCTATTAGATAAAATGAAGATAATTTTAGAAAAATCTGCTGAAAAATAACTATGCTTGAACAAATTAAAGCAATGAAATATAAAAAACAATATGCCTATATTGCCGGAGGGGGATTAATACTAGCAATATTATATATATTAATTTCTATATACATTACTAGCCTTGCATATAAAACTATAATTAATCTTCCTGAAATTTCTCCAACAGATTACGGATTGCAATATGAAGAAGTAGAATTTCAATCAACTGACAATAGCGAATTAACACTGAGAGGATGGTGGATACCTAATGAATCAAAAAATACAATAATTTACTTACATGGTATAGATAGCAACAGAGCAGGTCATACATCAGAACAAACTGTACCACCAGGACTAGAAGTATTGAAGCATATGTATACAATGGGTTATTCAATATTTACTTTTGATTTAAGAGGCCATGGTGTATCTGACACAGCAAAAGTAGGACTAGGAGTAAAAGAAGTTGCAGATATTAAAGGTGCCATAAATTATTTAGAATCAACAAAGAATGTTGAAAAAGTAGCATTGTATGGAATAAGTTATGGTGCTGTGCTTGCAATTCTTGCAGCAAATGTAGATGACAATGTTAAAGGAATATTTATCGATAGCCCATACAATATGATTACAGATTTAATTACCGGTGAAATTCCAAGAAGAACCCCAATCCCAGGATTTATAGCAGGATTATTATCTCAAGGAATTGTTTGGAGTTCAATTTGGCTTGAAGGTATAAATCTCGATGAAATTAGCCCATACGAATCAATTAAAGATCTAGGATATCCGATCTTAATGGTACATTGCAAAGATGATAAAAGAATACCCATTTATCACTCAGATCAAATAAATGCAAATGCACCTCAAGATACTTTATATCACAAATTTGAAAACTGTGATGGGCATGGAAAAGCTTATGAATCAAATAAAACTTATTATCTAGGC
Source organism: SAR202 cluster bacterium (assembly GCA_009391605.1). Next base: position 28,569 of record VFGQ01000079.1, on the reverse strand, counting down.
TTTGCAAAAACATATTTTAATCGTATATTCCAATAATGAATAAAAATATATATGTACAAAAAGATGTTCCATGTAAAATGCGGGACGGAACAATATTATATTCAGATATATATTCTAAAAACAATCATTCTCAAAACCCTATTTTAATTTGCAGAACCCCTTATGATAAAACAAGGTCAACTTATACCAATGATGCTAAAATACTAGCCTCAAATGAATATACCGTTATTGTACAAGACGTAAGAGGCAGATTTAAATCAGAAGGTAAATTTATATGGATGTGGGAAAATAAATATTTAACAGGTGACGCTAAAGATGCATACGATACAATAGAATGGGCTTCAAAGTTAAATTTATGTAATGGTACTGTTGGTACTTGGGGGCATTCAAATCCATCATGGCATACTTGGATGATGTTATTATCAGAACATCCCAATTTAAAATCTGCTTTATCAAGTGGAATGGCTGCGAAAACTTTAGATTTAACAAGAGGAATATTTGAAACAGGTAGAAGACTTGAATGGACATATCAACTAGCTTCCCCTATAAGAAAAAAATTAAATGATAAAAGCGGTCCATATGAACAATTAGAAGCTATAAAGCAATGGAATCGTGTAGAAAGAGGGAAATATATATGGTGGACTCCATTATCAACATTGCCAAAAGAGCCATTTTCAACCCTTTATGACCCTTTAGTAAAATTAATGAAAAATTCACATGTTGAAATGCAAGACTTTTCAGATATATATCCAAAAGTAAAAGTGCCGGTAATGCATATAACGGGTTGGTGGGATAGATTGATAGGTACTGTAGATACATTCATAGGTTTAGATAAACAAGAAAATCAGATCAAAAATTACCATAAATTAATTATAGGACCATGGGGTCATGACAATGGAAATTTCAAAGGCAATATTGGACCAGTCAATTACGGGGAAGAAGCAGATGAATCTTATTCGGATTTAATAATAAAATGGTACGATCATCAATTTAAAGACAAAGAATTAATATTTCCTGAAAATAAAAGAGTTAAATTATTTATATTAGGAAATAATAAATGGGAATATTATTCTGAATGGCCTCCTGAAAATTCTGAGGATAAAATATATTACCTGCACTCTAACGGAGATGCAAAGGTTAAAAATTCAAATGGTATTTTAAACAATAAATTACCAAACGAAGAACCTCCAGATATATATAAATATGATCCAAGAGATCCAGTTATGAGCCTTATGTTGCAAAACTCTCAAACAGTACCCATGGATCAACGTCAAAATCATAATAGGAATGACATACTTTTATATGAAACTGAAAAATTCACATCAGCAACTAAATTCATTGGTAATCCTATTGTTAAACTTTGGGCTTCTTCTGATGCAAAAGATACTGATTGGGTAGTAAAACTCGCAATAGTTTATGAAGATGATATGCCAGTGAATTTATGTTATGAAATCTTAAGAGCAAAATACAGAAATAGTTATGAAAATTATGATTTAATTCCTAATACAAACCCCATAGAATATACAATTAAGTTACGGCCTTTAGGCATAAATGTACTAAAAGGCCAAAAATTAAGACTTTATATCGCAAGTTCAGATTTTCCAAATCATGATAGAAACCATAATACAGGTAATGATTTTTGGGATGATCATGAGTTTGAAATAGCCACACAAAAAATATACCATGATGTAAATTATCCTTCGAGATTAATCCTCCCAAAAATAAAAAATTAAATGATTAAAATAATATGAATAAAAAATCCCAAGCATATATACATTTAATAAATTTGAAACAAAAAGAAATGATTGATATTTCAAAAGATTTTTTCAATAAAATAAAAACAAGAAGAACAATAAGAGATTTTTCATCAAAAGATATTCCTATAAAGATACTAGAAAACGCAATCAAAGCAGCAGGTAGGGCTCCAAGTGGAGCGAATCAACAACCTTGGCATTTTGTTATAGTCAGTAACAAAAAAATAAAAAAATCAATTAGAAATGCAGCCGAAAAAGAAGAGCAAGCATTTTATACAAAAAGAGCTCCCGAAGAATGGTTAAATGCTCTAAAACATATTGGAACAGATGCTAACAAACCACATTTGGAAAAAGCCCCATATTTAATTATTGTTTTTGCTGAAAGATATTCAGTAAATGAAAAATCTGAAAAAATAAAAAACTATTATGTTTCTGAGTCAGTTGGAATTTCAACAGGATTCCTAATCACAGCTTTACATTTTGCAGGACTAGTAACCTTAACCCATACACCCAGCCCAATGAAATTTTTAAACAAGATTTTAAATCGACCTTCAAATGAATCTGCTTACCTAATTATCGCAGTTGGTTATCCTGAAGATGACGCAACTGTTCCTGTTATAAGTAAAAAACAGTTGAGTGAATTTCTAACAAAATTTACATAAATAAAATATAATAATCATTTAAATTTATATAATAGGAAAAATATGCTATTCCCTGGTTTTGGAACTCTAATAAATGCAGCAGTAATGATAATTACCGGATCATTAGGTGTATTTTTAGGTTCAAAAATCCCTGAAAGAATAAGAGAAACAAGCTTAATGGGCTTAGGTCTTATAACAATCATGGTTGGAATAGATGCTTTTTTAGAAACATCTCAAGCTGTAATTCCCTTAATTTCAATTTTACTTGGTGGTGTAACTGGTTCATTAATACAAATAGAATATAAATTAGAAACAATAGGTGAATGGTTAAAGAAAAAAACTTATACAAAAAAAGATAATATCAATCCCAAAAGAAACACTTTTGTTGAGGGTTTTGTAGTTTCAAGTCTTATAGCGTGCGTCGGACCAATAGCAATTTTAGCTCCATTAAATGAAGTAATTTCAAAAGATCTTAATTTGATGTTTATTAAAACTGGATTAGACGGAATTATGGTTTTTGTATACTCAGGTACAATGGGAATAGGTGTGTTATTTAGCTCATTATCTGTATTATTAGTTCAGGGATTTTTTACCTTTCTTTCACTTATAATTGGCAATACATTTTTAAATGAAGAAATGATCAAAGAATTAACCTCAACCGGAGGTTTAATGATTTTATCTATTGGCTTCAGATTGCTCAATATAAAGAAAATACCATCTGCAGATCTTATCCCAGGATTAATATTTGCACCATTAATAGTATTTACAATATCTCAGTTTTAAGAATTATTAAGCAAATTTCCCATCACAGCTACAGGATTCATAGGTAATTCGTTTATTCTTATACCTGAGGCATCATATAGTGCGTTAGCTATTGCAGCAGGTGGAGGAATGATATTTGCTTCACCAACTCCTCTAACTCCATAAGGATGTCCAGGGTTAGCTACTTCAATTATAACCGTATCTATCATAGGCAAATCCAAACTAGTAGGCATCCTATAATCCAAAAAAGTAGAATTTTTTAAATCACCATTATTATCATAAAAATATTCTTCATTTAATGCCCATCCTATACCCTGAACACTACCTCCTTGCATTTGTCCTTCAACATAACTAGGATGAATAGCTTTTCCTGCATCCTGAAAAGCTGTAAATCTCACGATATCTATTTTTCCAGTTTCATCATCTAATTTAATATCTACTATATTGCCTGCAAATGAACCTCCAACTCCAGTAGGCGAAATACTTCCTTTTCCTGTAATAGGACCACCTGTATCAATTAACATCGATGCTAACTCTTTAAAACTAAGTTGTAACTCTGAATCAGAGTTTGATACAAAAACTCCATCTTTTAATTCAATATCTTCTTCTTCTATACCCCATATTTTTGCTGCTCTAGCTATCATTTGTTGCTTTACATCTCTTGCAGCCTCAATAGCTGCCCAACCAGTTGCAAATGTTACTCTACTACCTCCGGTACCTCCTGAATAACCTAAATTATCTGTATGAGTTACACTCGGATAAACATCTTTAGAATTTAATCCTAAAACATCAGCAGCCTGCATAGCTATAGAAGCCCTGGAACCTCCTATATCAGGAGATCCTTCTACTAAGTTTATTGTCCCGTCTTGATTAACACCTATAGAACAATTGGAAGGCCCTCCACCATTAAACCAAAACCCTATTGCAATTCCTCTCCCCATATTTTTCTCCTCAATAGGAGAATTCCAATGTGGGTGATTTTTCATTGCTTCCAATAATTCTATGCATCCAATCTTAGGATATTTTGGTCCATCTGCTCTTCTAGTACCTTCCTTTGAAGCATTCATGAGTCTAAGTTCAATTGGATCTAATGATAATTTTTTTGCTATCTCATCAATAATTGTTTCTGTTGCAAGTGTTGAATTAGTTGCGCCAGGAGCTCTGTAAGCTGCAGTTTTTGGTTTATTTACAACAACATCTATGCCTTCAACTAAGACATTTGGAATATCATAACAAGCAAACATACACTTACCACCAGCTTCTACAGGAGACCCAGGATATGCACCAGCTTCATAAGCTAAATAACCTTCTGCAGCAATAATTTTACCTTCTTTTGTTGCACCAATCTTACATTTAACATAAGACCCTGAAGTTGGGCCTGTCCCCTCAAAAACTTCTTTTCTTGTCATAATAATTTTTACTGGTTTTCCACTTTTTTGTGATAACAAAACTGCAACAGGTTCCTGATATAAAGGGAATTTACCGCCAAAACCTCCACCAATTTCCATGGGAGTCACTTTAATCTGTGAAGTTCTCATATCTAAAGCTCTAGCTGTTTCCTCTCTTATCTGAAAAGGTCCCTGAGTACTTATCCATATATGGACTCTACTATCATTATTCCAATGGGCCGTGACATTCATCGGTTCAATATACCCTTGGTGTACAGTAGCTGTATTAAATTCTCTTTCTATAATAATTTCAGATTCCTCAAAGGCTTTTTGTGTATCTCCAATTTCATGCTTAAATCTACTTGCAATGTTTGTCAATCCATCCTTTTGCTCTCCAAATAAATCTGTTCTTAGATCATCATGTAAAATTGAAGATTCATCTGTAGATCCAAGTGGAGCAGTCATAACTGGATCTATAATTTCGTATTCCACTTTAATTAACTCTAAAGCTTCCTCAGCAATATGGAGACTATTTGCTGCAACTCCAACTATTGCATGCCCCACATATAAAACTTTATCTTTAGCTAAACTATTCTCTCTTAAATATTTCAAATCTTTAGTTTTGGATTCAGGAAAATCATCATGAGTAACTATAGAAATGACCCCGTCTAATTTTTCAGCCTCACTTATATCAATAGAAATAATTTTTGCATGAGCATATGGGCTTCTTAGAACTTTACCATGTATATAATTGGTAGGATATATATCTGCACCATACCTTGCCAATCCTGTTACTTTATCTGAACCATCATGTCTTATCGGTCGAGAACCTACTACATCAAAAGAAACTTTAGATAAAACTGTATTTTCTTGAAAATCCATTAGTACACCTACAACAAAATTAATTATTACATTAGTAATTGTAATCTAAAAAATAAAATAAATGAATATTTAAATTAAAATAAGCGTATATATCACAGCTTCCAATTAATATTCTGTATAATTGAATTTAAGTATAAAAGGAGATAATAATGGCTATATTAAAAGGTAAATCAGCCGTAGTAACTGGCGGTGGAAGAGGTATTGGAAAAGCAATTGCAAGAAAACTTGCTGAAGAAGGTGCCAATGTTATTGTAAATGATATCGGTTGTGAAATTGATGGTACAGGATATTCAAAAGATCCTGCTGACTCTACTGTTGAAGAAATAAACTCAAAAAAAGGGAATGCTAAAGCAGATTATAATAATGTAAGCATTATGTCAGAAGCTGAAAACTGTATACAAAATTGTATAGACTCATTCGGTGGAATAGATATTTTAATCAATTCAGCAGGAATAGCAAACAATAGATTACTTTTTCAAATGTCACAAAAAGATTTTGATACCGTAATTGACAATAATTTAAAAGGCATGTTTGCGCCTACAAAATTTGCTGCTATTTTATTTAGACAACAAAGAAGTGGAAGAGTGGTAAATTTAACTTCAGATGCAGGCCTTGGGGAAATAGGAAAATCTAATAATGCTGCTGCCTCAGAAGGAATAATAGGATTAACGAGAACAACAGCTACAGATTTAGGCAAATACGGGGTGACAGCAAATGCTATTTCCCCAATAGCTAAAACCCGATTACATGCTGGAACAGTAGAATCTTATCTGTCATCAGAATTAATGACTTCAAATTCAGATGACAAAGCAGGAATTGGAATATCTGATCCATCATTAGAATGGAACCCAACAACAGAAGATGGCCCTGAAAATGTAGCTAGTTTAGCTGTTTGTTTATCTACTGAATATCTGCCTAATGTTAATGGATATGTATTTGGCGTTAATGGAGGAAGTATTTATGTATATTCTAATCCATCACCGGATAAAAGAATATACAAAGCAGGTGTATTCGAAATGGCAGAAATGGAACAATTAGTTCCGAAAACTTTTGGTATTGGATACTAATAAACCCAACATAAAAGGAGAAATGATTATGAGAAGATTAGAAGATAGGGTAGCTATAATAACAGGAGCAGGTCGAGGTATAGGAAAAGCAGTCGCTGAATTAATGGCTAAAGAAGGAGCCTCAGTAGTTGTAAACGATTTGGGCTCAAATTTAGATGGATCAGGAAATTCAAAGCAACCTGCAGATGAAGTAGTAGAATATATCAATGAAAATGGAGGAAGAGCTGTAGCTAGTTCCGATTCTGTTTCAGAATTCCAATCATCAAAACATATTATTGATTGTGCTATGGATAATTTTGGGAAATTAGATATATTAGTAAATTGTGCAGGTATATTACGAGATCGAATGATTTTTAATATGACTGAAGAAGAATGGGATTCTGTCATTCAAGTACATTTAAAAGGTACATTTAATATGGTAAAGCACTCAGTAGATAAAATGTTGCCTAATAGATACGGCAGAATAGTATTATGTGCATCTTCATCAGGCCTTGGAGCATCAGGGCAAGCAAACTATGCAGCAGCTAAAGAAGGGATAGTTGGGTTTTCAAGAGCAGTAGCAAATGAAGTATCAGATTATGGAATAAGTATAAATTCAATATATCCTGGAGGAACTTCTAGAATGACACAATCTGTGCCCCAAACAACAAGAGATCTTAGAAAAGCTTTAGATGCAAAAAAGAAAGGTACTGATGTACAAGAGATGCCATCAAGTGATGAGCCTCCAGAAGCTAATGACGTTGAAAATAACGCTCCTAAGATTACTTATCTATGTACTGAGCAAGGCGGTGAAATTACAGGCCAGGTATTTGGAACTTTTGGATGGAATATGTCATTATATTCCCCAAGACATGTTATACAATCTATAAATAAAAGCGGTGTATGGAGTGTAGAAGAGTTATCAAACGTACTTCCAATTTCACTTGCCAAAGAATTAATTAACCCCGTGCCAAAACAAGAACCAAAAGCAAAATAATGAATTTATTAGATATTATATTTGGATTACTGTTATTAATTCTAATTTTCTACGGATTCAAAAACGGTTTAATTAAAATAGCATTATTTTTTATAGCATGTTTGATTGGATGGATTTTATCAGGAATATTTACTCCGACAATAACAAAAGTTTTGCCTGATTTTAATCTTGATAAAAACATCATTTCTGGAATTATTTATTTCATATTAATACTTGTATGTATATTAATAACAAGCTTCTTAACAAAACCTTTAAAATCAATTTTATCATTAGCTACTTTTGGTTTTTCAACATTAATAGACAGGATAGGAGGAATAATTATTGGAGTTATCTTTGCATTTGTAATAATTACCATATCTATCATATCATTGTCTAGAATAACCTACCATTTTGAAGTAACTAATTCAAATTTAATTACGAACTATGCTATGGAGACACCTTTCGTAAAAAATAAAATTAATAATATAGAAAAACAATTTATCAACTCTCAAATATCATCAAATTCTATGAAAATAATAAATTCATTAAATCTTCACAATGCCCCATTTATACCATTGTCATTTTCTAATTCATATGAAATTTTAAATAATAATCTAAATAAATAAATCTGTATGAATATTTTAGAAACAACAAATATACAAAAAAAGAAGTCAAGTATAAATGCTCCAGTATTAATACTTAACCAAGATTACACTCCTTTAGGGATTTGTCTTGCAAAAAGAGCTATAGTATTAATTTTTTCTGAAAAAGCTGAAACAGTTATAAATAGTGATAATTCCATTAAGTCAATAAGTAAAGCATTTCTTGTGCCTTCAGTAATTAAAATATTAAAATATATTAAAAGACCCTATGGGAAAAAAATTTCTCGATTTGGAATTTTGGCTAGAGACAACTTTACTTGTCAATATTGCAAAAATACAAAAAAGAAATTAACTATAGATCATATAATTCCTAAATCAAGAAATGGAAATCACAGTTGGAATAATGTAGCAACTGCCTGTACCGATTGTAATCATAAAAAAGCCGGAAGAACTCCGAAAGAAGCAAAAATGAAATTAATCAGAATACCATCTATCCCTAATCTTAATACACATATTTTAAAATATTCAAACAATATTCAAACATCGTGGTCACCCTTTTTATTCAAATAAACAATTATTACGTAAATAATCAAATGTCTTTATTGCCTATAAAACTATTAAATAGATAGCCTCCACATACAATAAATTGTGAGTCGATAAAGAGGTTCTAAAAATACAATAATTATAAAGAGAATATTAAATTATCAATAACTATAGATGGATTTATATTTGATTTTAAATAAAAATCGATTGAACTTAAATTATGTATTGTTCTCAATAAAATATGATTATTTAAATTAAGTATATTTTTATTATCATATATTGTTATTAAATTACTTTTATTATTGATATTTTTATTTAAAATTACATCTTTTATAATCTCAATACTGATCTCAATTAAATAATTGAAATATAAATAATCTTCTTTTAATAAATTTAAGTATTTCTCAGAATTTGAAAGTTTAAAAGACATTGGAGAAAAGATAAAGTCCATAAATTCTTGAACTTCTACATCAAATTTAATTAACAAATCTGTATCATCAAGTAAAAGTAAAGTCAACCAAATCTTTCCTCTTGATACAAACCAAATTTTATCAATCAATTCTTTATCTAAATTCTTATTCGAAGATGTAATATCTATAAATTTTGAATAAGAAAAATTTAATAAATTATAAACTTCACATCTTGAAACAATAGTATTTGGGATTTTTTTTATATCTGAGGTAGTAAGAATAAAAAGTTTTTGAGTTAAAGATTCTTCAAATAATTTTAATAATGCATTAGATGCTTGCTTTGTCATAAAATTAGCATCCTCTACTGCAAGTACTTTACCTTCAGAATTTACGGAACTTAAATATGAATTTTTTATTATATAATCTTCTACAGTTTCTGATTTAATGGAATAATTATAAGAGATGAAATCATTAGATGAGATTAAATGAAAATCAGGATACTTATTATCAATTATGATACTACAGTTTTTACAATATGAATTATTAACCAAACATTTTTCTGAACACAGATAAACTGAAGCTATAATTCTAAGTAATTCATAAACACCATCATACCTAGTCCCAACAATTATCAATGGTTTGGCAGAATAATTATATGATAAATTGATTAAAATGCTTTCAAGAAGTTCTCCACTGAAATTTGAAAGCGATTTTATTTTATCCAATAACAATTTACACATCCATTTTAAACAAATCTGAAAGGGATTCTCTTTTTCTAATTACTGAATCCATTCCATCTTTAACAGAAATAATAACTGGTCTAGGATTCATATTATAATTACTTGCCATAGACGTAGAATAAGCTCCAGAGACAGGTATCGCTATGATATCTCCTGATTTAATTTCGGGTAATAATATATCTTTGACTAAAATATCTCCAGATTCACAATATTTTCCTACTATAGTCACTTTCTCTTTTGGTCTTTCATCCCATAATCTATTAATAACAACTGCTTCATATTTTGCTCCATATAAAGCTGGGCGAATATTATCACCCATACCTCCATCTACAGAAATATACTTTCTTACGTTTTCTATATTTTTAATTGCCCCAACAGAATATATTGCAACTCCTGCAGGTCCCGTAATTGCTCTACCAGGTTCTATTATTAATTTAGGTTTTGGCATATTAAAAAAATCCAAAGACTCATTTAAAGTATTACAAATTGCTTCAGCATACTCTTTCACCGATGGGGTTTTATCTTCAACAGTGTAAGATACAGCAAAACCTCCTCCGGGGCTAAATTCTTTTAATTTTAAATGTTTAAATTGAGATAAAAATTCAATCACTTTCTTTATACCCAACACATAAGGAACTATACTAAATAAAGGTGAACCTAAGTGAAAATGAATTCCTATAAGATTTAAATTATTCATACTTTCAATTAAATTAATGGCTTTTTCAGCATCTCCATTATCAATTGCAAATCCAAACTTACTATCTAAAATACCAGTGGTTGTATATTTGTGAGTTCTTTCATCAAGTTCTATAGCAGGGGATAATCTAATTAAAATATCTTGTATTACGTCATTATTCTGAGATAAAGAATTTAATAATTCCAATTCATGGAAACTATCTACTACAATTTTACTTAATCCTGCTTCTTGCGCTAATTTAAGCTCGGTTTCCGTTTTATTATTTCCATGAAAATATATCTTTTCAGGATTTATCCCACATAAAATTGCTAACGTCAGTTCTCCGCCAGAAACAACATCTACACCTAGTCCTTTGTCCAATATAATTTTAAATATTGATTTATTAGCAAATGCTTTAGAACCATAAACTACTTGTGTATTTTTGTACCTACTAATAAATTCCGTATTATATGTATCGCACACATTCTCAATATGTTCAGTATCAAATAAATAAAAAGGAGTCCCATATTTTTGTGCTAAATTTTGCACATCACACCCTCCTATTTCCAACCTTCCTAAACTAGTAATTTCTGATGTATCAGGAAATACTTTTTCAATAACTTCCATTAATTATCCTCAAAAAATAATAACTACATTTCTATCTTAATTCTTATAATTTAATCTATCAACTGAGATAGAGAGTGTTATAAATAAAATGTTATAATTCAATTGTCTTAATATATAATTACTTATATTCTAAGTTGGGAATTATATGGTAAATAGAGCTTATGGTGAATTAAAAATCTTTGCAGGTACTTCTCATCCTGAATTGGGAAAAAAAATATGTGACTATCTTGACATTAATCCTGGAAAAGCTGAAATATTTAAATTTAGTAATGATAATACATTTGTTCGTATATTGGAAAACATAAGAGAAAAAGACGTATTTATAATTCAACCTGTCTCTACTCCTGTAAATGACAATTTAATGGAATTATTAATTTTTATTGATGCAGCTAAAAGGGCTTCTGCGGGAAGAATTTCTGCTGTTATTCCTTATTTCCCTTATGGAAGAACAGATAAAAAAGATCAACCAAGAGTCCCAATAACAGCAAGATTAGTTGCAGATTTGATTACAATTTCAGGTGCAGATAGAATTTTAACTTTAGATTTGCATGCTGGGCAAATCCAAGGATTTTTTAATATCCCTGTAGATGAATTAACCGCCAGCTCAATTCTAGCAAATAAATTAAAATCTATTATGAAAGATAAAGATGATGCTGTAGTAGTTGCCACTGATCTTGGTGGAGCGAAAATTGCAAGAGAAATTGCTACAATTCTAAACACATCAATTGCAATAGCTGATAAATCACGAAATGATAATAGCGAAACAGTCAAATCTCATAATTTAATTGGTGATGTATCCGGAAGGGATGCGTTTATAGTGGATGACGAAATTGGCACCGGAGGAACAATAGAATCTACTGTAGAAGTATTAAAAAGTAATTTTGTTAAAAATATTTATTGTGCGGCCACTCACGGGGTATTTTCAAAAAATGCTATTGAGAAATTATCAAAATTAAATATTAGTAAATATTTTATAACTGATTCATTGCCCCACAATTATGCTAAAAATACTCAATTCAATAATGTTTCTATTGCAACCTTATTTGGAGAAGCAATCAAAAGAATACATGAAGGTTCATCAGTGGGTGAATTATTTAAACAAAATAACATATAAATTTTCTGAAAATGATTACTAATTTAATAAAAAAAATCTTTCCTGATAATAACGAAAAATTTATTAATAAAAACTCTCATCTTCTTATAAAAATTAATGAACAAGAAAGTCAATTAATTAACTTATCCGATGAGGAATTATCTAAATACTCTCAGAGCCTATCATCATTAAAAAATACAAGTACAAATGAAGAATTAATTGTAAAAAGTTTTTCAATAGCAAGAGAAGCTTCAAAGAGATTTCTTGGGATGAGGCATTTTGATGTACAAATACTCGGAGGGCTTGCTTTAAATGAAGGGAATATAGCAGAAATGAAAACAGGGGAAGGTAAAACTTTAGTTGCCACTCTGCCCTCTTATTTAAATGCCATATCTAATAATAAAGTGCATATAGTCACAGTAAATGATTACTTGGCAAAAAGAGATGCTATATGGATGGGGCAAGTATATAGCTTTTTAGGATTAAGTGTAGGATATTTACAAAACAACTCATCATATAAATTAACGACTGATCAAAATAACAATATTACATCTATTGCATCTGAAAGAAAAGAAATTTATGAATGTGATATTGTTTATGGAACTAACAGTGAATTTGGATTTGACTATCTTAGGGATAATATGGTTTATGAACAATCACAAAAAGTTCAAAAAACTCTTGATTTTGCAATAATAGATGAAGTTGATAATATTTTAATTGACGAAGCAAGAACTCCTCTTATAATAAGCGGCTCTTCCAATCAACAAAGTAATGATTACCTAACATTTGCCAATCTCTCAAATAGATTAATATTAAATTCTGATTTCGAAATTGATGAAAAAAGTAAATCAGTATATTTAACAGAAGAAGGAATCTCTAAAGCAGAAAGTGCACTTAAATTATCAAATTTATATGATACAGAAAATGTTAAATCCTTACATTTCTTAGAAAATTCCTTGAAAGCTAAAGCTATTTTTGAAAAAAACAAAGATTATGTAGTAAATGATAACAAAGTTATTTTAGTTGATGAATTTACAGGAAGATTAATGCCAGGACGTAGATATTCTGATGGACTTCACCAGGCAATTGAAGCTAAAGAAAAAGTAACAATTCAAAGCGAAAGTATTACTCAAGCAACTATAACACTTCAAAATTATTTCAGAATGTACACAAAGTTATCAGGGATGACAGGAACAGCAACAACTGAAGCTGAAGAATTATTAAAAATATATGGTATAGAAGTAATTAGCATTCCCACTAACAAACTAAATATAAGAAAAGATTTTACAGACTTTGTATTTAAAACGGAAAAATCAAAATATAAAGCAGTAATCCAAGATGTGAAAAATACACATGCCAAAGGACGTCCAATACTAATCGGGACAGCTAGCATAGAAAAATCAGAACATTTAAGTAAATTATTGAAAAATGCAAAAATCACCCACCAAGTACTAAATGCTAAAAACCATGAAAAAGAAGCTATGATAATAGCTGAAGCAGGCAAAATTAATGCTGTCACTGTAGCTACGAATATGGCGGGAAGAGGTACTGATATTATACTTGGAGGATCAGACACCACTGAAATGGATATATGGCAAAACCAACATAATGAAATAATTAATTTAAAAGGATTATATGTAATTGGAACAGAGAGGCATGAAGCTAGAAGGATAGATAATCAATTAAGAGGAAGATCTGGAAGACAGGGAGATCCGGGAAGCACAAGGTTCTATGTTTCATTAGAAGATGAATTAATGACAAGATTCGGTGGTGAAAAAATTAAAAACTTTATGGAATGGGCCGGAATTGAAGATGATATCCCAATAGAAAACAAAATGATAACAAAAACAATAGAAAATGCCCAGGTAAAAATAGAATCATATAATTTTGATATAAGAAAACATTTGGTTCAATTTGACGATGTCACTAATACTCAAAGAGACATTATTTACAAATTAAGAAAAAATTTAATCGAAAAAGACAATATAAGCAAAATCATTGAATCTTTAGCAGAACAAACAATACAAAAATTTATATCAGATATTCAGATTGATGAAGATAAATCAGTTATAAATCTCTTTGAGTTAATTAATCAAGAATTTACAAATAAATTTGGAATGGAAATACTTTCATCAAATAACACAGAGCTAGAAAAAATGAAATCTGATGAATTAGAGGCATTAATATTCGATAAATTAATGAATGTATATAATGAAAACAAAAATTCTTTTCCTAGTGAAGACCACTATTTAAGTATAATCTCATCTTTTTCTATTAGAATAATTGATTATTATTGGATAAATCATTTAACAAGCATAGAAAACCTGAGACAAGGCATTGGACTGCAATCTTATGCCCAAAAAGATCCTTTAATGACATTCAAAAAAGAAAGTTTGGTATTATTTGAGGACCTAATTGAAAATATTCATTTTGGCATCATAAAAAATGTACTGCATACAACAACTTCTGATAACAATCCAAATCAATCAATCAACTTAAAAAATAGCTCTATACCAGCCAAATTACATTCTCATAATAATACAAAAAAACTTAAGAGAAATGATCCTTGTCCTTGTGGGTGTGGTTTAAAAATTAAAAAATGCCCTAACGGACAATTAATACTGAATCCCTAATAAATTTTATGACCCATTTAATTCAAGAATTAAAAAGTAAAATTGAAAATGGAATAAATTGGGAAAAAGCAGTTGTTGATTGTATATCTGATTGGGATATAAGCGAAGAATTTTATAGAGGATACAAATATAAATATTGGATAAATAACGAAGCGTTTGACTGGATGACGTTAACAGAAAGATTAGGCTCAGCAATAAAATCATATTTAAGTAAAAAAAAATACCATGAATTAATTTTTACAGGACTATTACCCAATAAAAGTAGCTATGAATATATGAAAAAAGTAATTTCAAAAAATAAACTGAGTCAAATGCGTAATTTTTATTATGGAATAATCATAGAAGATTTAATTTATATACAAAAATCACAGCAATATTTAAAAAACTCTCTATATTCCATAAATGAATATGATGGTTATGAGGAAATTTATGGTAAAAATATAAATTTATTATTTCAGCAATTTGCTAAAAATATCAAATTTACTAGGCAAAACACAATAAATCTCTATACATACAAAGAATTCATATACTGGCTTTTTAAATTCAGAATAAAATATTCAGAGAAAACTAAAGTGGCAAGTGATACAAATTTATCTATAAAATTAGCAAAAGATATTTTAAACGAAAAAATAACAATGCTTTTTTAATCTTAATAACTAGTAACCGAATAATTAATATTTCTTAAGATATATATAGTATAAATACTCCATTAAATTGTTAAGATTTTAAATAAATAAACATTATGAGACAAAAACTTAACAGAAGGGTTGACAGATTTCCTTCAGACGAATATTATTTATCAACATATATTGTAATCAACTTTATTAGATTTTAGTTATCTTTATAGATATAGATAGATTTATTTCTATAATTATCCTACTAAATTTAGAGGGGGAAATAATGAAAGGAAATTTAAAAAATATTAAGATGTCCACTGTTATAGTAATGTCTCTATTACTAAGCATTGGATTAATAGCATGCGCAGGTCCAGCTGGAGCAGCAGGAAATCCCGGAGCACCAGGTCTACCTGGTATTTCTGGTGAACCTGGTCTACCTGGATTACAAGGTGCTAGTGGAGCTCCTGGTGACCCTGGGTTACCTGGTCTACCTGGAGTACAAGGCGTACAAGGTAAGCCTGGTCTACCTGGTCTACCTGGTCTACCTGGATTACAAGGTGCCGCAGGTGATACCGGTCCAGCCGGTCCTCCTGGTCCACCTACATACTTAGTAGCTGATGCAACAACTGCTGGTGGTTCAACTAGTATTTACGGAGCTGGCTTTAAAGCAAATGGCCAAGTTGCTGTAACTGCTATAGCAGCTAAAGGCGGATTAGATAAATTCTTAGTTGGTGGTAAATCTAATGCAAGCGGTGCTGTTTCTTTAACAGTTAGCATTGCAGAAGACTGGCCAGAAGGTGTTTATACTTTGATTGCTGAAGGAGAAGGTGGCGGTTCAGCTGCTGCTGCTCTAAAAGTTACTGCTGCTAAATAAATAAACTAAAAAATTATTTAGACAATACACAAGAAAAGGGGAACTGAGTTTAAACTCAGTTCCCCTTTTCTTGTGAAAATTCAATGAAATATATACTTAAAACAAATTCCAAATAATAAATTAAATCAATAATATATTATTATTATTAACAACTAAGTAGCCAAATATATATGATCAAAGCCAAAACTATAATATTTTTTGTATTACTTTTTTCTTTAACAATATCATGTACCATAGAAGGAGAAGTAGGACCAAAAGGATCAAAAGGACCAATAGGACCAATAGGTAAACAAGGAGAAACAGGATATCAGGGAGAAAAAGGCGACCCTGGAGTACCTGGAATTCAAGGAGTAAGCGGACCACCAGGCCCATTAGGTAGCACAGGGCCAAAAGGGCAAGATGCTCCTCAACCTCAAGCAACTATAATTACAATAAATAATACAGTATTTACTATTCAAGAAGAAATTGAAATATGGGGGTCTGGATTTAAACCAGAAGAAACAATAACTTTATATATAAAAATTTCTGATACATTAGAATCTATAATCGGCACTGCATTAACTACAAAAAGCGGATCTTTTACTACAAAAACAAAACCATTATTCAATAATTCTAAAATAAGTTCTCAAATAGTAAATCAATCGATTTATACAATTTTAGCTAAGGGATCGAAAAATAGTAAATCTAGTACTGCCATTCAAATTATACCTAAACAAATTATACCTAAACATCTTATTTCTCCTGACGCAAATTTAATAGTTGCCGCTGCTGTACCTAATGGCTCTACAGTGGCTTATGGATCAGGATTCAACCCGAGTGAGAATTTTATTTTAGCTATTATATTAAATTCTAATACAACAAAAATACTTGGCTCCGGTACAACTAATAATTCAGGAGCATTTAAATTAGAATCTACAATTGATTTAGGGACAGGAATTTACACTGTTATTGCAGAAGGAAAACAAGGATCTTCAGCTAGCGCGCCACTTTTGGTTTCTTTAGAGAAATAATTATCTTAAATCCCTGATTTCCTTAGCTGGCACTCCATAAACTAAAGAATATTTTTGAACATCTTGCGTTAATACAGATCCAGCTCCAATTTTAGCTCCTTCATTGATAATAATAGGAGCAATTATCATTGTACCGGATCCAATAAAAGCATTTGATTTTATATTAGTTTTATGTTTTTTATCCCCATCAAAGTTACAAGTTACAGTACCTGCTCCAATATTCACCAATTGCCCTATAACACTATCTCCAATATAGCAATAATGTCCTAATTTAGACTTAGAATCAATGGTAGAATTCTTAATTTCAACATTAGTTCCTATAAATACATTATCTTTTATATCTGTGAATTGCCTAACATGACTAAATGGACCAACGTGTACTTGCTTACCTAATTTTGATTTTGTAACAATAGAATTATTTATAATAGAATTATTCCCAATAATTGAATCATCTAATTCTGAATTAGGCCCAATTTTACAATCTTTTCCTATAATACTTTTACCCTTAATGTGCGTTCCTGGATATATAATAGTGCCTTCTTCAACATCAGAGTTATAATCTATGTAAGTTGAATTAGGATCAACAATAACCACTCCTTTAGTCATTAATTGCTTATTTTTTCTCATTCTTGCAATATTATTAGCTAAACTTAGTTCATAATTATCATTTATTCCAAAAGATTCATCTGAATTTTCTGGATAAGAAGTTCCTATATTAAATCCTTGCTTATATGCTATTTCCACTAAATCAGTAATATATTTCTCTCCATTAGAATGGGTTGTTAAACTTGGAAGACAATCTTGTAGCCAATTAACATCAAAACAATAAACTCCAACATTAAATTGCGGAGAAATTTCATTATTAAACTCATAATGAATTCTTGATTTTTCCTGGATAGATTTAATACTGCCATCATTTGATTTTTCAATAATGCCATAATCCCCTGGTATAGTATCTGTTAAATTATCTTGGATCAATGATAAAGTTAATTTTTTATTTTCATGATTCTTCATTAAATTAAGATATGAAGATTGAGTAATTAATGGAACATCAGCATTAACCACTAAAACATACTTAGATTTCAAATTTTTTAAGGCTTGGAACAACGCATCGCCAGTACCTTTAGGATTGTTTTGAACGGCATATATAAATTTATTA
Source organism: SAR202 cluster bacterium (assembly GCA_009391605.1). Next base: position 10,136 of record VFGQ01000079.1, on the reverse strand, counting down.
TCAATATTATTTATTTTAGATTGAATATTTTCATAATTTGGTGAAACAACTACAATTTTATTATTAAAATTCTTTATGGGTAAATGGAACAACAAATATTCTATTAATGTTATTCCATTTAAAAGATGCATAGGTTTACTCACGGTTCTTGTTTTCATTCTAGAACCTTTGCCTGCAGCTAAAACAACAATATCAAATGTATTTATAAAAGAATTTATCTTAATCATTATTTATAATTAAATCATAAATATTAAAGAATTATGAAGTATAATCATTAAAATTAATGAATAAAAATGAATAAACTTACATTTATACCAATTATTGGTATTCCTGAAATAAAATCAGGAGATAATATCCCTAAAATAATAAATCAGGGATTAAATACTAATAAAATATGTCTAAAAAATAATGATGTATTAGTAATAACACAAAAGATAATATCAAAATCTGAAGATAGAATAATAAATCTTTCCTCAGTTAACCCAGGAAGCAAAGCAATAGAACTCGGGAAAAAATTAAAGAAAAACCCAAAGCTTATTCAGCTCATAATAGATGAAAGCAAATCAATAATTAAAATTGATAAACTTAGGGGAATAATTATTACAGAAACTAAATTAGGACATATTTGTGCAAATTCCGGAATAGATTCATCAAATATTTATGGAACAAATAACGTTTCTTTGCTTCCTAAAAATCCTGACAAATCAGCAAAATTTATTTATAAAAACTTAAGACAAAAATTCAATCTAGAAAATTTAGGTATTATTATTAGTGATACTTTTGGAAGACCATGGAGAATAGGACAAACTAATATTTCAATAGGAAGTTATGGAATTAATCCTTTAATTGATTATAGTAATAATACCGATGCATTTGGAGAAAAACTAAATACAACTAAAATATGTATAGTAGATGAATTGTCTGGTGGTGCTGAAATATTAATGGAAAAATCTTTAAATATACCAGCTGTTCTAATAAGAGGGGTTAAGTTTCAATTTTCTGATCAGGGGAGTAAGGAAATTTTAAGAGATAAAAAGCTAGATCTATTTAGATAATTAAATAGTTTCACTATTATCATAATTATATTCAGATGACCAAACAGAAGTATCAGTATAATTATAAAATTCTTTGGTTTTTCCGCATTTTTTACATCTACCAATGCTTTTTGATCCAGCTGGCTCTTCTATAACCCAATAACATATACAATCAGCTACTTTGATTTCACTATTAACATCCATAAATTAATTTGCTCCAATTTGTGAAATATTTAACATGTGAAAATTATAACATATTAATTAATAAATGTCATAATATTATACTTAATCTATGAAAATAACATATAATAACAAAAAAATTAAACATTTATGAATTATTGGTTATTTAAATCTGAACCTTCAGATTATTCATTTGAAAATTTCGTTTTTGATAAAGAAACTTGCTGGGAAGGTATAAGAAATTATCAAGCTAGAAATTTCATTAGAGATAATATAAAGATAAATGATGAGGTCTTATTTTATCATTCAAATATATCTGAACCTCACATTGTTGGACTTGCAAAAGTTATTCGTGAAGCATACCCAGATCACTACTCTTGGGATAAGGAACATAAATATTATGATCCGAAAAGTTCGCCTGATAATCTTAGATGGTTTATGGTAGATATTAAAGCTATAAAGAAATTAAAAAGAATAGTTTATCTTAAAGAAATAAAACAAGAACCAAAATTATCTAAAATGATTTTATTAAATAATTCCAGACTTTCAATTCAACCTGTAAAAAAAAGTGAATGGGATTTAATTATCAAAATGTCAAATAATTGATCTGATTTGTGAAACTATAGAATCACCCATTTCAGAAGTTTTGCACCATTTAGTGTCCTGTGAAATATCTTTTGTCCTAAGACCTGAATTGATAACATTATCTACTGATTTGATAATTAATTCAGAAATATCTTTTTGTTCAAAAGCAAATTCGAACATCATAGCAGTACTCAAAATCATACCAATCGGATTCGCAATAGATTGCCCCGCTATATCAGGAGCGCTACCATGAATAGGTTCATATAAGCTTTTTAAATTACCATTAATATTCTCACCGGGTAAAAATGATAATGAAGCCGAAGGTAACATCCCTAAAGAAGAGGATAATATAGAAGCTTCATCAGATAATATATCTCCAAAAGTATTTTCTGATACTATTACATCAAACTGAGAAGGATTTAATATAAGCTGCATAGCAGCATTATCAACTAGAATATGATGTAATGTTACATCGGGATAATCTATGGCTACTTCATCTACTATTTTTCTCCATAATTTTGAAGTTTCAAGAACATTCGATTTATCTACTGAAGTAAGTTTTTTCATTCTTGATCGCGCAATTTTAAATGACATTCTTACAATTCTTTCTATCTCGTACTCATCATAATACATAGTATCCACAGCTGCTCTTTTAGAATTTTCCTCTATTTGCTTTTTTGGCTCTCCAAAATACAAACCACTTGTTAATTCTCTTATAATCAAAATATCTACATTATTTAATATAGATGATTTAACTGGTGACGATTCTTTTAAAGCTTCAAATATTTTTACCGGACGTAAATTAGCATATAAATCCAATCTTTTTCTTATATTTAATATACCTAGCTCAGGTCGAAGATTACTTTCCAAATTATCCCATTTTGGACCTCCTACCGCACCAAATAATACAGCTTTGCTATTTTCGATTAATTTTATTGTATCTTCAGTTAGGGGAATACCAAATTTATCAATTGCTTCTCCGCCAACAATACCATATTCCAAATCATATTTATTTCCAGTAACATCTTCAACAGATTTAATAATCTTAATAGCTTCATTAATAACTTCAGGACCAATACCATCTCCAGGTAAAACTGCTATATAACTCATAATTATTCCTTTATTTAACTACTAAATTAAGTAATTTATTTTTAACATATATAGATTTCAAAATTTGTTTATTCTCAATATGTTTTTTAACATTTACAGATCTCAAAGCCAAATCTTTAACTTTATCTTCGTTCAAAGGAGATGATATATTTAAAGTATCTCTAACTTTACCATTAACTTGAAGAACTATTGTAAAGGTATCTTTGATTATCAATGCATCATCATATTTAGGTAATGATTGTTGATGTATAGAAAAATCATTACCTGTAATTTGCCATAATTCTTCTGAAATATGAGGTGCTAAAGGGGCAAGATGTAAAAGTAATCTTTCTATTGAAGATTTCCATAAATTTTTTGAAATTTGAAAATTGTCATATCCACGTAATAATTCAGATGAATATTCCATTAATGTTGCAATAGAAGTATTAAATTTGAAAGATTGCATATCAGATATTACTTTCTTGGTTGTTAAATGAGAAATTCTTACAAAATTTTTCTCTATATGTTCCTCTAAATTATCATTAAGCACTGATATATCCTTATGGACCAAATCCCAAATCCTCAATAGCCATCTTCTAATACCATTCATTCCTGAATCAGACCAATCTCCTCCTTGATCCCATGGTCCAAGAAACATTAAATAACATCTTAATGTATCTGCTCCAACATTTTTCACTATTGGATCAGGAGTTAAAGGATTAGATCTCTTTGAAATTTTCTTATGTTCTTTGATCAACATACCTTGATTGGTTAATTTGGAATAAGGTTCATCAAAATTAAGGAAACCTAAATCTCTAAGTGCTTTATTAAAAAACCTTGCATATAAAAGATGCATAACCGCATGTTCAGCACCACCCATATAATGCGTTACAGGTAACCAAGATGAAATCTTTTCATTGTCAAAAGGTTTTTCATCGGGATTGGGGCTTGCGAATCTTAAATGATACCAAGCCGAACATACAAAAGTGTCTAATGTGTCAGTTTCTCTCTTGGCAGGATTATTACATTTTGGGCAACTAGTATTTAAGAACTCCGGTAATTTAGTTAATGGGGATTTCCCATCGGATTCAAATTTTACTTTTTCAGGTAATAAAACAGGTAAATCTGCATCTGAAACAGGAACTATGCCACAATCATCACAATAAACTATTGGTATAGGTGTTCCCCAATATCTTTGGCGTGAAACTAACCAATCTCTTAAATGATATGTAACAGTTTTATATCCCCAATTATTTTTTTCAACTTTATCTGCTATTGAATTTTTTGCATCTATATTAGATAAACCATTAAATTCAGCTGAATTTACCTGAAGACCTTCTAAAGTCCATGCCTCTGAAAGCTCTTCACCATCCCAATTCTTAGGCGATACAACAACCCTAATCTCTAATCCGTATTTTTTTGCAAATTCAAAATCTCTTTGATCATGTGCAGGCACTCCCATTACTACACCTGTTCCATAGGTAGAAAGTACATAATCTCCAATAAAAACAGGTATTCTTTCATCATTTAAAGGATTAATACAATATGCACCCGTTTTAACTCCTGTTTTTTCTCTATCTGTTGAAGTCCTGTCTATTTCTGTTTGTTTACTAGCATTTTTTATATATTTGTTAACTTCTTTTTCATAACCTGGTTGTACAATATTTTTTACTAAAGGATGTTCCGGAGCTAAAACTATAAAAGTCACACCAAAAACTGTATCAATCCTTGTAGTAAAAGTTTCAATTTTTTCATTTTTCAAAAATTCACTAACATCAAAAGATAATGTTACTCCGTTAGATTTACCTATCCAATTCTTTTGCATAATTTTTATTTTTTCAGGCCAATCGATTGAATCCATATCTAATAATTCGTCTGCATATTTTGTAATGGCAAAAAACCATTGAGGTAATGCTCGTTTTGATACAATTGATTCACATCTTTCACATGCCCCGTCTTTCACCTGTTCATTTGCTAAAGTAGTTTGACATTTTGGACACCAATTTGCCTGAGCATGTTCTCTGTATGCTAATCCTTGTTTATAAAATTGGAGAAAAAAATATTGATTCCATTTATAATATTCTGAATCAGAAGTAATCAACTCTCTATTCCAATCATAAGAAGTTCCCATTTCTTTAAACTGTCTACGAAAATTATCAATATTGTTATAAGTCCATTTTCTCGCATCTGCTCCTCTTTCTATAGCTGCATTTTCTGCAGGAAGCCCAAAAGAGTCGAATCCTTGAGGATGCATAACATTGTATCCTTCCATACGCTTAAATCTAACGTGAGCATCTGCTGGAGCAAATGCATACCAATGACCCATATGTAAATCACCTGACGGATACGGAAACATTGTTAAAGCATAATAATTTTCTTTACCATTCACAGTATCTTTGGCATTATAAATACCATCTCTATCCCATTTCATCTGCCATTTTTTTTCTATATTTGAATGATTATAAATATTTTTCAATTTATTTTATTCCTATGTGTTAACTGATTATATTTAATTCCACATTTTTAATAACTTCTTCAGTAGAATTATTACCACCCATATCTTTTGTAATAATGTTATCATTTATAGTTTTTTGTACAGCTTGTCTAATTATATCTTCAATATTGGAATAACCTAAATAAGAAGCCATCATTGCTGCTGATAAAATTGCAGCTAATGGATTTGCTATACCTTTACCTGAAATATCAGGCGCACTTCCATGAACGGGCTCAAACATAGAAGGCAAGTTTTTAGAGGGATTAATATTAGAGCTTGGAGCAGTTCCCATACCTCCAGTAATACCTGCACCCAAATCACTTAGAATATCTCCAAAAAGATTACTTGCAACTATAACATCAAAATCTTCTGGTCTTCTAACTAAATCCATGCATGCAGCATCAACTAACAAAGATTCAGTTGCAATATTTGGATATCTTTCAGACACCTCTTTAAAACAATTGTCCCACATAACCATCCCGAATGCTTGTGCATTAGATTTTGTTATAGAAGTAACTTTTAATTTATTATTTCTACTGATTGCATGTTCAAAAGCATATTCAATGATTCTTGTACATCCCATACGAGTGAATACTGCTGTTTGTATAGAAGTTTCAAATTCATTACTAGCATGTAAAAATCCTCCAATATTTGCATATTCACCCTCAGAATTTTCTCTAATAATAACAAAGTCAAGATTGGAGGCATTTTTTAATACACTATCTGTATTTTTCCACAAGTAACATGGTCTAACAGAAACATATTGATCAAATCTTCTTCTAATTGGAAGTAATAACCCATTTAAAGTAATATGATCAGGTACTTTTGGATCCCCAACAGCACCTAATAAAATAGAATCAAACTTTGATAACACATCTAAAGCATTATCGGACATCATATCATCATTTTTTAAATAATAATCTGTTCCCCAATCAAAATAATGGAAATCAAACAAAGTAACATCAGATAAAATTTTTTCCGATTTTTTTAATACTTTAATAGCTCCTTCTATAACTTCTATTCCAATACCGTCTCCTGGAATAATAGCTACTTTTTTCATGCACCACCTTCTGATATATTAAATAATTCTATACATAAATGAATCAATTCATCTGTGAGATATATATCTGATAATTGATTATAACTTTCATTAATATGATTTAATATCTCTTTTTTATTAAACCATCTCCATGAATCATCTTTTAATTCACCACCTACAATTTTGCACAAATATATCATATCAATGTGTTCATGAAATCCTTCTTTTATATCATTAATAGGTTCGATAAATATAGTATGGGGAGGAATAATTGAAATAACATTTTTAAATTTCTTTATATGAGTATTTGAAGTATTAATTACTTGTACTTTATAACCTGTTTCCTCCAAAATTTCACGTTTTACTGTTTCTATAGGATCTTCATTTAGTTCAACATGGCCTCCTGGTGGCAACCATAAGTGTATTTTGGGATGTAAATGTAGAAGAACAGAATCGTTTTTAATTATTAATCCTGTTGCAGTAAAATGTCTGTTCATAAAACTCATAAAAAAGTGGCGACCCCGACCAGATTCGAACTGGCGATCTCCGCCTTGACAGGGCGGCGTGTTAACCGCTACACCACGGGGCCGAATAAAATTGGGCGGTACTGGATTCGAACCAATGACCTCTGCGATGTCAACGCAGCGCTCTAACCACTGAGCTAACCGCCCAATGCAATTTAATTAAAAAAATTTTAACAAATTCAATAATAGTATGCAAATTTGTTTTAATATAAAATCACAACTTTAATCAAAGGATCATTAACGTTTCTATTTTTTAATTAGAATATTAATCTGTCAAAATATCAGAATTAAAACCATTTCCTGAATTCTCAATATCAAAACCAGAATTATCTAATAAATTTAATTCATTATCTAATTTATCTAATCCAAGTTTTGCTCTACCTTCTTCAGTTTCATCAAATCTTGCAGGTATTAACCTTCCAATGATTACATTTTCCTTTAACCCTCTTAATTCATCTACTTGTCCATTTGTTGCCGCTTCAGTTAACACTCTTGTTGTTTCTTGAAAAGAAGCCGCTGCTAAGAAACTATCCATATTTAATGAAGCTCTTGTAATACCTAACAAAACTGGACTTGCTGTAGATGGCTCTCCACCTTCTGCCATAATTTCTTCATTTTTAGTAATAAAATCATTAATGACTACAAGCTCACCAGGTATATAGTCTGTATCACCTTGTGAAGCGATTCGTACTTTTCTAAGCATTTGAGAAACTATAACCTCTATATGCTTATCATTTATAGCGACACCCTGAGATAAATAAACATTTTGTACTTCTTCAATAAGGTATTCCTGTACAGTATTTATACCTTGTATAACCAAAATCTGCTGCGGGCTTTTCGGACCAGAAGTTAAAGGATCTCCAGCTTTAACCGGATCTCCTTCTGAAACAATCAGATTTGCTGCAGCAGGAATCAAATATTCTCGTGTTTCTTCATTTTCCCATGTGATTATAATTTTTTGTTTAGTTACCTTTAATTTTCCAGATACGCCAGCATAAGATGATTCTGATTGTACTATTTTGCTTGGATTTGATTTTGTATCTTTAGGAGTGATAGATTGATTTTTTGGAGAAATAAGTTCTGTCCCAACTATAACACTATCGCCATCCTTAACTTTAATTTCCCAACCCTTAGGCACAGCTATCTCTTGCTGCATGGTTTCTCTGTCACTAACCTGGACTACCAATCCATCAGAAGTTTCTAACAAATCAACCATTCCATCAATATCACTTAATATCGCCTGACCTTTTGGAGTTCTCGCTTCAAACAATTCTTCGACTCGTGGCAAACCACTGGTAATATCAGCTACTGAAGCTATACCCCCTGTATGAAAAGTTCTCATAGTAAGCTGTGTGCCGGGTTCTCCTATACTTTGAGCAGCTATTATCCCAACTGCCTCACCTATCATCACAGGATTCCAATTTGCTAAAGAGCCACCATAACATTTTTTGCATAATCCTCTCTCAGTCTTACAAGTCAAAGGAGAATATACAGAGGCTGAATCTATTTTATCCTCTTGATCAACAATGTTATTAATAACTTCATCATCAATATATGTATCTTTTTCAACAAATATTTCCCCTGTTTCACTGTTAACTAATGGCTGAGCTATATATCGACCTTTAATTTTTGAAATTATTGATCTTTTAAATTGATCTTCAGGTTGATTTTTATAAACAACTCTAAAATCATCAGTATCACAATCCTCATTAATAATTGTCATTTCTTGAGCTACATCTATTAACCTTCTAGTTAAATACCCACTATCAGCAGTTCTTAACGCAGTATCTGCCAAACCTTTTCTAGCTCCATGAGTTGAAATAAAATATTCTAATACTGTTAAACCTTCTCTAAAGTTAGATTTGATAGGCCTATCGATAATCTTACCCTTTGGATCAGACATTAATCCTCTCATACCAGCCATCTGTTTTATTTGTGCAATATTACCTTTTGCACCAGATGTAGCCATAAAATACAAACCTCCATAATTTGATAAGGAATTTTCAATTGTATCTGTCACTTCTTCATTTGCATCTGTCCAAATTTTAACTGCAGATTGATATTTCTCATCATCTGTAATAAAACCTTGATCAAATTTATCTTCTAATACTTTAATTTGATTTTCAGCTTTTTGAACAGTTTCATATTTAGATTCCGGGACCTTAATATCATTAATAGCCATAGTGATTCCTGATTTTGTCGCATATTCAAAACCAACTGATTTTAATCTGTCTAACAAATAAGAAGTTTCTTCATTCCCTAATTCTTTAAATGACCTTAAAGTAATATCTTTTAGGTGGGATTTATCTATAGTAAAATTATAGAATTCAAAAGAGTCGGGTAAATTAGAATTAAAAATTATCCTACCAACTGTTGTAGTAATAATTTCATTATTTTCAGATTTAGGATTCCTAACTTTAACTAAAGATCTCAAATTAATTAAACCAAGGGTATGTGCTAATAAAACCTCATCAAAGTTTGAGTATAATTTTAAGCTAGTTTCTATATTTTCATTTTCTTGATTTGTTAAATTTTCTTGACCTGTTAAATAAAAACAACCTAAGACAATATCTAACGTAGGTGCTACGATAGGTTCCCCAGAACTAGGTGTCAGCATATTATTTGAACTTAACATAAGGTTTCTACTTTCAATAATTGCAGTTTTTGACAATGGCAAATGTACTGCCATTTGATCTCCGTCAAAATCAGCATTAAAAGCTGCGCATACTAAAGGATGGACTCTGACAGCACTTCCGTTAATTAAAACTGGTTCAAAAGCCTGTATCCCTAATCTATGCAATGTTGGGGCTCTATTTAAAAGTACAGGTCTATCTTTTGCAACTTCTTCTAAAATATCCCAAACTTCTGAGCTTCCTCTATCAACTAATCTTTTAGCTGTTCTAATATTGTGAGCATATCCTTGTATCACCAATTGATGCATCACAAATGGTTTAAATAATTCTATAGCCATTTTTCTTGGCAATCCGCATTGATTTAATTTTAATTCAGGACCAACTATAATCACAGATCGAGCACTATAATCCACTCTTTTTCCAAGCAAATTTTGTCTAAATCTTCCCTGTTTACCACGTAATAAATCAGACAATGATTTCAAGGTATGATTATGACTTCCCAAAACTGGACGCCCTCTTCTTCCGTTATCTATTAAAGCATCCACAGATTCCTGTAAC
>VFGQ01000085.1 GCA_009391605.1 SAR202 cluster bacterium | reverse complement strand
CCACAGGGCTCATGTCCACCTACAAATTTACTTGGGATTTCAGCTCTGTATTTTGGAAAATCACTTCCACACAAACCTGAAGCTTTCATTTCTATAATGACATCATTTTCTGTTACAGAATAAGGATCTAAATTATTTATTTTTATTTTGCTATGACCGTTAAAATATGCGCCTTTGATAGCTAACTCCTTTTATATTAATAATCCTGTTTTTCAAGCCAATCCTGTAATTTTTTTCCCATAGATTTTCCAAGACTTGAATTGGATTGTATCGGGCCATTATAATGGTTTGCTGAATTTATAAAATCTTTGATTGCTTTTGGGCCTGCGTCGTTTAGCAATATTGTCATAAATTCCTCAGAGTCATTCTTTCTCATTGGCTGCCATTCAACATAGTATGGTGTAGCTCTTATTTTTTTAGCAATCATTTCCCTTTCATCAAGGTAATGATCAAGAACCATTTTAATTGTAGAAGGATCTGTCCAGTCTGATTTATATATTACATTCCCGTATCTGTTTACTATGTAAGTCATATTAGGGAGTCTTCCGTATGCATGATGCATATCTCCATCCAGAGAATCCACTAGCATAGTTCTGTTAATATATTTTTCTGTCATCAATTTTGCATGTTCAAGTTTTTGTTCAAAAGATATCAAATGAGGTATTTTTTCTCCCGGGTGAGCTTCTCGAGTGTAGATAAAAACAAAATTGAATTTATCTTCAAATTCTTCGGTCAATTTATCAAAACCTGGCGCCGCCAGAGCACATTCTGATCAGGTTACTGATCCAAATTCTATGATTGTTGTTTTCTCTTTCCAATATGTAGATAGTTGTTCCAATTTCTTGGTGAGCAAATTATAAACTTTACCATCTGGAGCTTTGGTACCTGCATTTGCAATATTTGGAAAATCAATAAATGCTTGCATATCGAAATCTAGGGGAAAAGTATCGTAATTATATGCACTCATATTATCTCCGCATAATTTTTATATTCTGAATAGTTTTTTATGTGAAATAAAAGTTATTAACCCGATTATTATACAAAATGCTCCACAAAATAACATTCCATATGTTATGTCTAGAACATCTGTGATTCTACCTGCAATTATGGAAGCTACTGCAGCCATTCCCATATCTAACATAGTCATGCTTATCATTCTTCCTCTGTACTTTTCTTCAGTAATATCTACTATTGTGCTAGATATACATGTCCTGAATACTGATTGAGATCCTCCAATGAAAATCGCAATTAAAAAACATATTAAAAGAATATTTGTATATCCCATAATGATTACACCAGCGCCATATAACAGAGTGGTTCCCAATAATAATTTACCTTTAATTTTCAAATTACCGGATGATGCTAATAGTGAAGCACTTATCAAAGCTCCAATGGAAGAAATTGATTGAATTCCACCAAAAGCAGCAGCACCTAAATTTAATTTAACATCCACATATACTGGTAATAAACTGATATAACTAAATCCGAATGCTAATGGCCCCAAAGCAAGTATTACTAACCATAAAACAGTACGATTTTCTGAAAACATATATTTGATTCCATCAGTAAAATCATTTAAAGGTGAGTTTTTATGAATTTCAGAAGGATTTCCTTTGTCATTAATTTTAAATGTTGTGAAGATTACAAATAAGTATGCTATGCCAGACAGAAGATATGCTGGCGCAACGTTATCATTTGATATTGCTATAATGTAACCTACAACAGCAGGTCCTATTAATCTCGTAACTCCCATAGCCATCGAATTTAAAGACATCGCATTTAACATATGTTCTTTTCCTACCATTTGAGGGATAAATGATGTTCTTAAAGGCTGATTGATTGCCATCCCTAATCCCAGGCAGAAAGCTGTGGTATAAATGTGCCATAATTCTATTATTCCAGTAGAAATTAATATCAACATAACGATATAAATAGATAATGACCAGAATTGAATTATCATTAATGTTTTTCTTTTTGGGAATCTGTCAGCTATTACTCCTCCAAAAAGACCTAATGAAACAAATGGAATTGCTCGAAACAAATTTACAATACCAATAGCTTGAGCTGAGCCTGTGATTTGATATGTGAGCCAATTTCTGGCTATCATTTCTGACCACATTGCAAAACCTTGCCCTCCCTGACCTAGCCATAAGTATTTGAAATCATGGCTTAAATTCACTGAAGTGAGAGGATTTGAAAATCTAGATTTAGATTTTGAGGTATTTGATGGTTTGGGATTATTTTTCACTATCAAATAGAATACATTTAAACTAGTTAAATATCAAATCAAAATTTTTCTAGTGTATAATTATTTGAAAATTGAAAGTACCTATGAGTAATAGCGATAATAATTATATATATTTACCAGAATGGTTTCCGGCAAAATTTTCCGAGTCTGAAAAGAAATTAACTTGGTTATGGGAAAGCGGACATAATCCAGTACCTACAACTCCTTTGTCAACAGGTATACGGAACCTGACTACATCAGAAGGTGCTAATGATGCAAACAAATACCTTAACCGAGAACAAAGATCAATTAGTAAAGTTATCAATGGATATACATACTATGCAAACAATTTAACATCTGCAGAGAATATTGATGAAGAAAATATACATAATTTGAAAGTTAATAACTTAGTTAACAAGTTAGATGAGGATTGGAAAACTAAATATTTACCGGAAATTATAAATGATCTAATTGAAATGAAAAAAAATATAGATATTATTTCTGATTTGAAATCGGGTTTAAATGTTTTAGATTATATAATGAAATTACATAAAAGACATTGGTATATTCATTTTCTTGTGGTTTTACCTCTTCATGATTCTACTGATAAATTTTATAAATTTTTACAAAATTTTATCGACGATTTTAAACTTTCTGATCTTTACAATTTGTTTAATGGTATAGATAACAAAAGTATAGAAATTGATAAATATTTATATGAATTAGTTCATAAATATAAAGATGATTTAGATTCAATTAACACCGATGATTTTTTTGATTTAATTAATAATACTGAATTTAAATCTGATAATTCTAATAAATTTTTACAAGAATTTTTAGAATTTATTAATTTCTATGGATATAGATCTGTTGGTTTTGATTTGAAAGATTCTATATGGATTGAAGACCCGCAAATTGTTTTAAATATTTTAAAACGATATCCAATGAGTATAAATAAATCAAAGAGTATTGAATATTCTGCTGAATTACGCCAACAAACTTTAAATATGATCTTATCAAAATTACCATCTGATAAAGAAATAGGAGAATTTCATGAGTTATATGATTTACTTAAAGAAATATGGTATTTAAAAGAAGATCATTCTTTTTATATAGATCAATCAAGTTCATCTGTTTTAAGTTTAGCAATAAAAAAGATTGGTAAATTAATGCATGAAGAAGCTTTGATAGATAAAGCAGAGGATATATTTTTTTTAAAAATGAATGAATTAAATCTCTATAGAGAAGAAGCAGGGAGCATTGGTTTTAAAAATCAAATTTTATTACGTAAAGAAGAAATGAATAAATTTAAAAATATTACACCCCCTAAATATTTGGGTACTATTGATGCTAATCAATCTGAGTCTATGTCTATGAACACAATGGAAAAAATTAAAATATTTAAGGGTGTCCCTGCTTCACTTGGTAAAGCAATCGGTCCGGCTAAAATTATTAAATCGTTTGAGGATTCAGAGAAATTAAAAGAAGGAGATATTATGGTCTGTATAAGTACTAACCCTTCCTGGACTCCTTTATTTGGAATAGTATCAGCAATTATATCTGAAACTGGAGGTACATTATCTCATACTGCAGTAGTTGCAAGGGAATATAATATACCTACAATTTTGGAAGTTGAAAATTCAACAGAGCTCATAAGTGATAATGATTTGATAGAAGTTGATGCGGATCAAGGGATTATTACAATAATTAGTTAGATGTTTAGTTCACCCATTAAATGTTCGGCAATTTTAAGTGAAGATGTTGCTCCAGGTGACGGGGCACTCAGTACATGTAAAGAATTCGAGCTATGAACGATACTAAAATCTTGTAATAATTTACCATTTTTATCTATAGCTTGAGCTCTGACTCCAGCTCCAGGGTTTGTTAAATGTTTACTTTCTATTTCAGGTATAAGTTTTTGAAGAGATTGGACAAATTTAAATTTATTTAACGATCTGTATTGCTCATTCAACCCTGTTCTCCAATTGTTTTTTACCATTTTCCAGAATCCTAAGTAAGTGAATGATTCCGTAAGATCAAGCAGATTAATATCAAATTTTTTGTAACCTTCTCTCGAATATGCCATTACAGCATTTGGACCTGCCTCTACTTCATTGTTAATTCTTTTAGTAAAATGTACACCAAGGAATGGTAAATCCGGGTCAGGTACAGGATAAATTAACCCATTTACCATTTTTTTCGCATCATCTGTTAATGTGAAATATTCTCCTCTGAAAGGAACTATTCTGACATCTGTGTCAAGTTTCATCATTTTGGCAATTCTATCAGCATGCAATCCAGCACAGTTGATTAAATATTTAGTTGAATAATCACCATTATTGGTTTCTAAAATTAGATCATTTGTATTTGAGAGAATGCTTAATAATTTCGTGTTCTTACAAATTTGACCATCTTTAGATTTGAAAATCTTTGCATATGCTTCTGTAAGTTTTATGTAATCTACTATTCCGGTATTTGGACTCCATAATCCTTTCACCCCTTTTACATATGGTTCAAGTTCATTAATTTTTGTTTCGTCAACTAATTGAAGTCCATCAACTCCATTGTTTTTTCCTCTTTCATAAAGATTATCCAAGCTATTAATTTCTGATTCATCAGAGGCAACAATTAATTTCCCACACAATTCATATTCAATATTGTTTTCATCACAAAACTTTCTTAATAATAATGATCCTGGCCAACAAAATTTAGCTTTCTGAGAATCTGGCTGATAGTAAATTCCTGCATGTATTACGCCACT
>VFGQ01000037.1 GCA_009391605.1 SAR202 cluster bacterium | reverse complement strand
AAATATAAAGAATAAAGAATAAAAATTCCTATGAATGATTGTATAAG
Organism: SAR202 cluster bacterium; assembly: GCA_009391605.1. The sequence continues at coordinate 2,562 of VFGQ01000037.1, read as the reverse complement.
ATACTTAGACAGGTCAATGATTATGATGGCTGCAATAGAAACACCTATTAATGATCCTAATACAAATGGCAGCATATATGTTAAATTTACATTTTCTCTCAACAGAATCGCTCTTGTGCTGTTAGAGCTCATTTGAATTATTGCATGTATTGGAATTATTACTAATGGATTCATTATAGAAACCATGATAAGTATTAATAAAGAGCCTCCGCCTAATCCAAATGATGCTGTAACTGTTGCAGTTAAAAAACTACTTAAACATAAAATATAAAATTCTAAAATTGTAAGATCAGGAACATTAAATATTAGATCTTTGAGTAAGTCCACAATTATTTTTGGTCGGTGTATTCGGCACCTAAAAGGCACACTACTGTACTTTGGTTTTTTTCTGATTCCATATATGCAGTTGATATTCTGTTAACATCTGCATCAGTTTCAATTAAATGGTAATTCAAACCCCATGTATCTAATATTGGTTCGGTGAATTTTGCAGCTGAATCAGTAATTACTTCATGTCTTTTCCATCCTCTATAACCTACTAGCATGACCATAGGAATAGACATATCTATATTAATACCTCTTATTGAATCTCCAGATTCGAATAATCCGGTATTTTGAATTAATACCACAGGTTTTGCACCTCCGACCCATAATCCGGCTGCTACGGCCATAGCTTCACCTTCTCTACAAACAGGGATGATTAAAAATTCAGGATCTGCTGCCATTTTGTTATACATAAAATTGGTTTCACTGTCAGGTAACCATACTACATGAGTAACTTTATTTTTTTTTAGTTCATTTATCAATGAACTCGGAGTTAAAAAAGGTTCTTGCATATTATCCGCCAAGTTAGAGAGCAATTTGAATTTTTTAATATAATACAATAATAAAACAATAGTATATAGACGAGAATTTAAATTTACTTTTATCTTATAGGAAGAGATTAAATAATTTAAATAAAGTACTTATACTACATGAATTTTAATTTAAAAGTATTTAATATATTAATCTAAATATTTATTAAAGGAGATAGCTGAATTTGAAAAGCGATAAAATCAGGGAAAATTTTCTTACATATTTTGAATCTAAAAAACATTTAAGATATCCAAGCTCTTCACTTATTCCGGTTGGAGATCCAACTTTATTGTTAACTAATGCTGGAATGGTTCAGTTTAAATCATATTTTTCAGGTGATGCAGAAGCCCCATCAAATATTTTAACAACTTCTCAGAAATGTTTTAGAACTGTAGATATTGATGAGGTGGGAGATTCTACACATTTAACTTTTTTTGAAATGTTGGGCAATTTTAGTATTGGTCAGTACTTTAAAAAAGAAGCTATTGAATATTCCATAGATTTTTTAACAAATGTACTTAAATTAGATATAAATAGGCTTTATATAACTATACACGATAGTGACAATGAATCTTCGGAATTCTGGAATGATGTAGGAATACCAAATGAACGAATATATCAATTCGGATCTGAAGACAATTGGTGGGGACCTGCTGGATCAGAGGGTCCTTGTGGACCATGTTCAGAATTACATTATGATATGGGCCCAGATTTTCCAGCTTGTGAATTGGACTCATGTGGTCCGAATTGCGAGACAGTAATCAATGAAAATGGAGATAAGTGTGAAAAGTTTGTAGAATTATGGAATTTAGTGTTTATGCAATTTTATCAGGATGAAGAAGGTAACAGAAAATTACTTCCTGCACCAAGTGTTGATACTGGTATGGGATTAGAAAGATTGGCAGTTATAATGCAGGGGGTTAAAAATATATATGAAACTGATTTATTTATGTCAATTATCAAATTAATTGAAGATTCCTCTGATAAAAAGTATTACAACAATGCTTTAGATGATATTGCTTTCCGTATTGTATCTGAACATATGAGAAGTTCTACTTTTCTTATAGCTGATGGAGTAATACCCGGAAATGAGGGCAGAGCATATGTTCTAAGAAGAATATTAAGAAGGGCAATCAGATATTCAGATAAATTGGGGTTAAAAGAAAATACTTTAACTACAATTTCTAAATTTATAATTGAAAATATGAATCCCTGGTATCCAGAATTAAAGAATAATGAAGATTTTATATATTCAGTTATTGAACAGGAGCAGGAAAAATTTTCATTAGTATATCAACGAGGCATTTCTGAATTAGAAAACTTTTTTGAACAAAATAAAGGAGAAATAATTAATGCTGATCTGTTATTTAAATTATGGGATACATTTGGTTTCCCAATTGAACTTACTACAGAAATAGCCAGTGAAAATCGAATTGATTCCGATCTGAAAGGATTTGAAACATTGATGGATAAACAGAAAAAAAGATCAAGAGAATTTTCTAAATTTGACACATCTTCAGCCAAAATTGATGAATATAAAAATATTAAAATTTCAAATATAAAATTTGATGGTTACGAATCATTAGAAAAAGAAACAACAATTGTTGGAATAATATTTGAAAATAAATTCGTAGATAAAATTAAATTAAAAGGGAACGAAGAGGATGAAATTGATTTAGAATTACTTACTGATTCAACTACTTTTTA
>VFGQ01000033.1 GCA_009391605.1 SAR202 cluster bacterium | reverse complement strand
GCCAGGGATAGAAATGTAGGGTGGAGGATAGATTATTTTTTTGTATCTGATAATCTTGTAAATAATGTAAAAAGTTCAAGCATATTAAGTGATGTCATGGGTTCAGATCATTGTCCTATAAAATTAAATTTGAGCTTTTAATTTAAAGATTCTATTTTTTTTAACACATCATTAGGCCTAGGATTTACCTGATGATCTTGATCTGGATAAACAATCATTGGGATTGTTCGACCACCGTTTTGAAATTTGTATAAATCTTCAATTGCCTCTGGCTTTTCATCTATGTCAATTGCTTCGTACGTTATATTGCTTTTATCCAAGAATCCTCTTAGATTATGGCAATACCCTCACCAGGTTGCTGTATAAAATTTTAATATCATAATATTTATATTGTTTAAAACTATTTTAATTACTTTATCAATTATTTAATACCTATTCCTGTGATTATTATCCCTATAAATATTAACAGGCATCCGGTTATTCTATTGAATTGTAATCTTTCATTTAGAAATAGATATCCAATTATAAAACTAATAACAATACCTATATTTCTCATTGGTGCTATATTACTTACTTCTATGAACGTTAGAGTATATAAAATTAGTATATATGAAGTTGTATCACCTATACCTACCATTGCATATTGCTTGATTTTCTGTTTACTTAATAATCCTTTATAAACATTTTGTTTATTTAAAAAAAATTTTAAATTAAATAATGGAAAAACGCCGAAATTAGTATAAAGATACATGTATACAAATGGATGTATATTTATAACTCCCAATTTATCGATAAGTGAGTAAGACGTTACCATTAATCCAGTTAAAATAGAATAATTAACTCCTTTGTTACTTAAAATTTTGTGATCTTTAAATATATTTGTTTTTAAATTTGAAAAATTATTTATATTTAATAATATTAATCCTGATAAATTAATTAATATTCCAATTATTGATAATTTAGATAGAATTTCATTAATTAAAGAAATTCCAAAAATAGGGGTTAATAAATTCCCCAATCCTCTTGAAAGTGGATAAACTTTAGAAAATTCTTCATTTTTGTACATTGCTATTAAAAAATAGAAATAAAAAAAATGAGTTATTATAGTGCCTGTTAAATATATTAAATCCTGGCTATTAAGTGGTTTGTAGAAAAATATAAAGAAGGGTAAAAAAAATAGAGAATTAAATATCCTAGACCCAACAAACAACTGTTCAGGACTTCCGCTAGATTTATAAACTGCATTCCAAGACACATGTATTAACCCGGATGCAAATGTAAGGATTAGTGCTAATAAGTTGGTATTCACTTTTTCCTGTTGAAAGAATTTATATTAGTAAAACATTATTGATTAATATAGAATTATATAATAATTAAATCTGGTGAAAGTAACAAATGGATTTTAATGACAAAATAGCTATAGTTACCGGAGGTTCTTCAGGAATTGGGAAGGCAACTGTGCAGCTTCTTTTAAACCAAGGAGCGAAAGTTATAGTATTAGATTTAAAACCAATAGATATTAATTTTAACAAAGACAATTTATTTTATTACGACATTGATGTTACTGATGAAAATCAGGTTTCTAGTTTGATTAAAACAATTTCAGAAAAGTTTAATTTAATTAATATCTTGATTAATAGTGCAGGTGTTACTGCTCGCAATGCATTTGATCAAGAAGTAAGTGAATATGAATTATGGAAAAGAGTTTTAGAAGTTAATTTAAACGGTACATATTTAGTATCAAGAGAAGTTGTTAAAGTGATGATAGAGCAAAACCAAGGATCGATAGTTAACTTATCTTCTATTATGGGGCAGGTGGTATATCCTGAATATTTGAATTCCTTAACAAGTCCATATCCTATATCTAAGGGAGGAATAGTTCAGTATACAAAAAACTTGGCATCTTTTGTTGGTGATAAAAACATACGGGTGAATTGTGTGTCCCCAGCATTTATATATACTGATCTTACTAAAAATATATTAGATGATGAATTTATAGGTACTAAATTAAAAGATCAACATCCGATGAAAAGATTTGGAACCCCTGAAGAAGTAGCAGAGACAATTTGTTTTTTAGCTTCAGATAAAGCTTCTTTTATTACAGGAGTTGATTTACCTTGCGATGGAGGTTATTTAATTTTATAAAATGGAATGGAAATTTAATAATGGCTAGCAGAAGATTCCCAATAGTTTTTTATAAATGGATTACAAATTTTGGAAAATCTTCTTTTGATTATTCAAATATAACAGATAATATAATTATTTCTGGAGAATATACTAAACATGATGTTTTTACTATCCAGAAATTAGGAGTGAAATGTGTAATTGATATGAGAAGTGAAAGTTTATTTGACCAGTCTTTATTTGAATCAATTGGTATTAATTATTTTAATATTCCAGTAGATAATTATTTTGCTCCAGAATTAGATCAAATTGATAATGCTATTGAATATATTAATTCTAATATATCGGTTGATAATAATATTTTAGTTCATTGTAAAGAAGGTGTTGGGAGAAGTTCTTTAATTATCATCGCTTATTTAATTACCACAGGATTAGATTTATTTGAAAGTATGGAAATTGTTAAATCGAATAGATGGGGTGCAAATTTGAATAATATACAATTTCAAAAACTTAAAAAATGGTATGAATTATATAAATTTTCTTAATATTATTTATTTAGATATTCAGTTAATTGATTAACAATATATTTATTATTATCTGTATTGTCTGATCCTCCAGGATTAAGGTTTATATCAACTTGAGAAATTGAAATATAACCATCCTGAATTGCTTTCATATCAGTATCTTTCGGGAATTCGATGTTATCTTTTAAATCTAATCGAAGCCAATAATAATCTCCCCTTGCCCTAGATTCTTTCAATAATATTTCATCTTCAACTCTCGGACCGATATATGTACTTTTAGTACCTTTAATTTGATCAGATGGCAAATTGGGGAAATTAACATTTAATAATTGAGGTTCTTTAATATTATTTTTTATTAGAAATTCACATATTTTTGATGAATAGTTAATAGAAGATGTAATATCTGTTCTTACAGCATCAAGTGATGCAATCGATAATGCTACCGATAACGTTCCACTTAAATATCCATGAATAGCAGCGCCAGCTGTACCAGATATTAAAAGATCTGACCCCATATTTGCACCATAATTAATTCCTGAGAAAATATAATCAAAACCTTTTGGATTGATTTCTTTATTTGCTAAAATCACACAATCTGACGGAGTTCCTTCAACTGCATATGCATTAACCTTATCAACATTAATATTTACTTGGTTGTACCTAAGTACATCTCTTAAAGTCACGCTTGGACCTTTACCAGACTGATCTCTGTCGGGAGCCACAACTGTAACATTTCCATATTGTTTTAATACTTCTGCTAATTTATTAATAGCAGGGGAATTGATCCCATCATCATTAGTTACTAAAATTTCCATTATTATTTTACCCTTTATTGATTGTGCTATCTAATTGGTGCTAATGAATTATATTCTAGATGATTTACATCAGCAATATTCATGTAATAGAATAAGTTACCTAAATAGATAAATAAAATATTATTTTAATTATGAAATCTCAAAGACATTTATTTAATATACCTAAAGATCAAGCATATTTTAATACTGCATATTTTGGATGCCTTCTTAATGAATCAGTTAATGCTGCAGCATATGGTACAAATTTAAAAGCACAACCTTGGAATATTCATATGTCAGATTTTTTTACTGAGGCAGATATAGCTAGACAATTATTTGCGCAATTAGTTAATACTGACGAAAATAATATAGCTTTAATACCTTCTGCCAGTTATGGATTTGCAACTGCAGCTAAAAATCTAAATCTTAATTCCAACGATTCTATAATGGTATTGTCAGAACAATTCCCCTCTAATTATTATATTTGGGAGCAAATTGCTATTAAATCTAATGCAACCTTGTCAGTGGTGCCTAGACCTGAAGATGATGATTGGACATCCAATATATTAAATACAATTGATGATAATGTAAAGATTATCTCATTGCCGAATAATCATTGGACTGATGGCGGGTACATTGATTTGGAAAAAATTTCCAAAAATATATCAAATTCAGATATTGCTCTGCTTATTGATGGTACGCAATCAGTTGGAGCTTTACCCTTAGATATTGAAAACATCAAACCGGATTTCTTAGTTGTCTCGGGATATAAATGGCTTTTAGGACCGTATAATCTAGGGCTGTGTTATATAGATCCCAAATATCACGATGGAGATCCATTGGAGTATTGGTGGGGTCATAAAGAAGGATCAGAAAACCCCGCAAGTTTAATTAATTACCCAAGTGAATTTTTACCAGGAGCAAGGCGGTTTGATTATGGGCATAAAGGAAATTTTCATTTATTACCTCCATTGATCAAATCTCTTGAACAGTTATTGAAATGGGGAGTAGATGAAATATATCAATATACCTCAGAGGTTAATAATAAGATTATAGAAAATCTTTCAGATGTCGGTATTTCAACAATTGATGATAAATATAGGGCAGGGCATTACCTTGGAATCAGATTTAATGATCGTATTCCATCAGATTTTACAGAATATTTAACTGATAACAATGTACATGTAAGTGTTAGAGGTACAAATACTGTTAGAGTTACCCCTCATTTATGGATTAATGATAATGATATAGATAAATTTGTTAATGTTGTAAAAAAGTATTTTAAAAAGTAAATTAATATTGACTAACTATATAAATCATAATAATTATAAAATTTCATATTCAAAATGGAATACTACGCAGAAATCAAAGTATACTCTTTTATTTGTTCATGCCTCAGGATTCCATGGAATGATTTGGAACCAAATAATTACAAAATTATCTGATTATAATTGTCTTACTATTGATTTATCTGGTCATGGGTTAAGTGATAATCCGGATCATGATTATAAATGGAATGAATTCGCATTTGAATTACAAACATTAATTGTTGATTTGAATTTAAATAATATTTTTGGAATTGGTCATTCTTTGGGTGGATATGCTATCACACATGCGACTAATAAACTTAGTG
>VFGQ01000042.1 GCA_009391605.1 SAR202 cluster bacterium | reverse complement strand
ATATATGATGTTGAATAATTACCTGTAGATTTTGATTTTGATAAAACATTGTCTTTATTTAGATAATACTCTACAAAGTTAGTGTTTTTTAATGGCCATTTGGTTTCTTCTCTCCAATACCCTCCATGAAATAATCTTCCGTCTTTAGTTTTATGACCATCGCCCGAACCCATAACAAAAATTTTAATTGGTGAATCATATAAATATTCTGAATCATCTGTAGTATTGGATTTTTTAAACCATTTGTTATACCACGCTAAATGGAAATCTTTAAATGATCCAATAGAAGCATTTTCTCCAAATTCTAAATCTCCGGAAAAAGTAATCTCTGGTTGTGCTGTTCCATGTGTCCATGGCCCAATAATTAATTTGACTTCTGAACTCTTAATTTCATTTAATCCAACAAAATTTTCAATAGTGGCTCTTGTATATGAATCATACCAGCCACCAACATATATCATCGGTATGTCTGGATGATCATCATAATATTCATCAATAGCAAAACCTGGTTGCATCCAATATTCATCATAATCAGTGTTAGTTAATATATCAAATGCCCACCGTTCGTAGTTTGGTATCAGGCTTAATGGTGTTAATCCCTTTTTAATAGGCCAATTATTTAGGGCATCTTCAAAGTTGTATGAATTTATTGCCAAATCAGTTTCTAGCGATTTTAAACTACTATTAGTATTTGATGCTGAGTGCCAATAAGCCCATGCTATAAATCTTAATTCCATTGCACCACCCTGCCTTACTGTTGATGTAAATGCATTACTGCCGCCCATATTTACAATCATTCCATTTAAATTCTTAGGATTTTGAGTTGCAGCTGCACTTTGTGTCCACGCCTGATATGAAGTCCCAAATGTACCAACTTGTTTATTTGATTCATTAAACCAATCTTGTTTTCCTATCCAATCCAATGTATCTAATCCATCTGGAGCTTCTTGTGTTAAAAAGTACAAGTCCCCCTCAGATGCAAAGCAACCCCTACAATCTTGAGTAATTACAATATACCCATTTGAACAAAAATAATTATATCTTTCCGTCAGATTTAATGCTTTTTTATCGTATGGAGTTCTTTCTAGTAATACAGGGGTATTTTTTATTGTTTTATAATCAGAATTGCAAGGCATATATATATCGGTATATAAATTAATACCATCCCTCATTTTAACTTTGATATCTTTGTAAATCTTAATGTTATATTTTGTCATAAATGATAGAATTCATCTGATGTAAAATGATGATAGCTCATACAAGTTTTACTAGCAATATTATTTTTATCTTTACAGAACTATTTTAATTCTATAAAATCAAAAATTATGACCTCTGAAAATAATACTCAAATTATAAATCTTTCCAAATTAAATTCTTCATCTACTGCAAAATTTGGAGGTAAAGCTTCAAATTTAGGTGAATTAATTAATTCGGGTATTAATGTTCCTGAAGGATTTGCTATCAGCACAGATTTATATTTTGATTTTTTTAATAAATCTAATTTAAAAGACAAAATTACTAAGTTAATAGAAAATTCTAATTCTTTAAAAATAAATGAACTTCAAAAACTGTCTAATCAAATAAAAGAATTATTTAATAAAACACAAATTGATAAAGAAATTATTTCAAATATTGAAAAAGAGTATAAAGGTATTGGTTCTTCAAGAGTTGCAGTAAGATCATCTGCTACTTCTGAAGATTCTATGGAAGCTTCATTTGCGGGGCAACAAAATACTTATTTAAATATTATAGGTTTTAATTCTTTAATTGAATCTATTAAGGCATGCTGGGCTTCAGTCTTCGAAGCAAGAGCTATTTTTTATCGTAATAGTCAAAATATAGCACATTTTGAATCTGGGATGTCTGTAGTTATTCAACAAATGGTACAACCTGATGTAAGCGGTGTTATGTTTACATTAGAACCTACAACATTAGATCCGGATAAAATTGTTATTGAAGCAGCATTTGGTCTTGGTGAAGCTGTAGTTTCTGGAATTGTAACCCCTGATTATTATGTAATTGAAAAATCCACACAAACAGTAGTTAGACAAAAACATATGCAACAAACTTTTAAAATTGCATTAAATGATGAAAATGGGAATACTGGAATGTTTTCAGATATCAATAATCAAAACATAAATATTCCTTTAACACCTGAAGAAAGTTTAAAACCTAAACTTACTGTTGAAAATTTAAAACGATTAGCTCAACAAGCTCTTTTAATAGAAGAACATTATAATTATCCCCAAGATATAGAATTTGCCATGAAAGATGATCAAATTTATCTATTGCAAAGTAGGCCTGTTACAAATTATTCAAGAGGTGTTGTAGATACAAAAAAAGTTAGCTTAGATTTTTCTAATGCAGAAGTTATTATTAAAGGATCTGGTGCTAGCCCTGGATATGGTGCAGGCAAAGCAGTTATCGTAAAAGATTTAAATGAATTAGATCAAGTAAAAGAAGGTGATATTCTTGTTACAGAAATGACTACTCCAGATTTTGTTCCTATAATGAGAATTGTATCTGGAATTATAACTGATAGAGGCGGTAGAACTTGTCATGCAGCTATTGTTAGCAGGGAATTAGGAGTACCTTGTGTTGTTGGTGCTTATGATTCTGAAACCGGAAAAACTGCAACTTCAGAAATTCATAATGGACAAAATATCACATTAGATGGATCTGAAGGGAATGTATATGAAGGTTTGCTGGATATTCCTGAAGAAGATCAAAATCAAGAATCTACATTTGCAACCAATACTAAAATATATGTAAATTTAGCTGATCCTATTTCTGCGCCTCAAGTATCCGAACGTAATGTTGATGGTATTGGATTACTAAGAGCCGAGTTTATTATAGCCAATATCGGAAAGCATCCAAAACAAGCAATGAAAGAAGGTACTTCAGAACAATGGACAAAAGAATTATCTGATAATATTTCTATATTTTGTGAAAGTTTTGGAGAGCGACCTGTTGTCTATCGTTTAACTGATTTCAAGACTAATGAATACCGGAATTTAAAAGGTGGAGAATTATTTGAAAATGATGAAAGTAATCCTATGATGGGATATAGAGGTGCAATACGATATATTAATGACACAGATGTTTTTGAATTAGAAGTCAATGCAATTAAACATGTTTTAAGAAAATACAATAATTTGATTATTATGATCCCCTTTGTCAGGACACCAAATGAATTACGCGAAGTAATTTCAATTTTAAATAATTATGATATATCTATAGGTAAAGGGCATAAAATTTGGATGATGGTAGAAGTTCCTTCTAATGTTATTTTAATAAATCAATTTATAAATGAAGGAATTAATGGAATTTCTATCGGTTCTAATGATTTAACTGAATTGACTCTTGGAGTTGATAGAGATAACGAAAAACTTGAAAAATCTTTTGATGAAAGAGATCCTTCGATATTATGGGCACTTGAAAGAGTAATTTCAGCTGCTAATAAACAAGGTATAACTTCATCTATATGCGGACAAGCCCCCTCCTTTTTCCCTGATCTTACTGAAAGGTTAGTTAAATGGGGTATTACATCTGTTTCTGTTAGCCCAGATAGTATAGATTCAACTAGAAATTTAGTTTATAGAATAGAGCAGCAATTTTAATATGACTAATGGAATTATTACATGCCCTCAACCATTGGCCGGAGAAACTGGGGCTAAAATATTAGAATCTGGCGGGAATGCTTTTGATGCGGCTTTAGCAACAGCATTTACACAATGGATACTTGACCCATTCATGTGTGGAATGGGTGGTATGGGTATTGCACAAATATATGATAGTAAATCACAAAAATTGATAGCAATTAATTTTGCAGGAACTGCTGGTAGTAAATGTACAAAAGATATGTGGGCAAATGATGAAGTAACTAGAAGTGAAGTCTCTAATTTATTTCAATTTAGGGACTTTAGAAGCGAAATTGGATACAGGGCAATCATGACTCCAACAGTGTTAGCTGCTTTTGAAGAAATACATAAGAGATATTGCACAATGCCATGGAACGAATTATTACAACCTAGTATCGATCTTGCGAAAAAAGGATTAACTGTAAGTCCTAATTTAGATCAATATTTTCAAACCGGGTATGCTGGTGGAGATAAAAACAATGACCCGTTTCAACCAAATACCTATCAAAGATTAACAGCCTCTGAAGGAAGTAAGTCAAAATATACAAAACCCGATGGATCAGTATATAAATTAGGTGAATTAATTAATATGTCTGATTATGCAGATTCCCTTAGTAGTATAGCTAATAATGGAGCGAGAGAATTTTATGAAGGTGATTTATCTAAAATTATTATTGAAGATATTGAAGGAAATGGTGGATTTGTCACTAAAGAAGATTTAAAAAATTATAAACCAGATCTTGTTGAACCTTTAAAAATTAATTATTTGGATTATGTTATATCTTCCCCACCTCCACCAAATACAGGTATGTCTGTGTTGCAGATGTTTAAATTAATTGAACCTTTTCAAAGTGAATTAAAAGAGCACGGATCATTTGATTATTTACGAATATTATCAAATGCTATGTCTATTTCTCACCAAGATAGACTTGATTTTAATGCTGACCCAAAGTTTGTTAATATTCCTGTTTTACAAAAAATTCTAAATGAAAAATATATTGATTCTAAAATTGAAGATATTAAAAATAATGTTATCCCTAATTCAGGCAATACTGATAAAGGATCCACTACTCATGTAAATGTAGTTGATAAACAAGGAAATTGGGTTGGGATTACACATACACTTGGATGGGCATCAGGTGTTATAACTCCTGGACTTGGATTTATGTACAATAACGGAATGAACTTAGCTGATCCTAGGCCTGGAAATTTAAATTCTATTGCTCCCGGAAAAGCTAGAGGATCCAACATGGTTCCAACTGTTGTGTTAAAAAATAATAAACCTGTAATTATATGTGGTGCTCCTGGTGGAGCTGTAATTGTAAGTGCAGTATTTCAATCTATACTTAATGTAATAAATTATAATATGACACCAACAGAAGCAGTTTCAGCTCCAAGAATTCATACTGAAAGCGGAAAAGTATTTTTGGAAGCAAGAATAAGATCTGATTATAAAGAAAAATTAGCAGAATTAGGATTTGATGTTGTTCAGGAACAATTTCCTTATAATCCTATGATGGCAAGAGCGCAATTAATTGCTATTGATGAAAAAACCGGAGAATTATCAGGAGGATCTGATCCAAGAGGTGGAGGCGTAGTATATAAAGTTTAAATGAAATTTTTTCATCTAATTAATTATAATTCTTTAATAATTTGCATATTTCTTTTATTAACTTCATTACTTTTATTTTCTTATTTATACAAAAGTAAAGTTTTCATAATTGCGTCATTATTTGTTTTTATATTTTTCACATTATTTTTCACTTTTAATAAAATTACACAACATAATTCTTCTAAATATAATTATGTAAGTAGTGAAATTATAGATAAACAAAATACACTAATTTATCTTTATAGTAATTACTGAGCTACTTGTACAGCATACAAACCTTTCGTGAAAAGGTTAAAAGTCAATATAAGTAAGCATAAAATTCATTTTGTAGAATATGAAATTGCAACTTTACAGGGTAAAGACTTCAGTAATTTATATAATTATAAATCTGTACCATCTTTGTTCTTATTAAATCAAGATGGGACAGTAATCAAACAATGGAATAGATTACCTAAAGTAAATCAAATATTAATATATATTAAATAATTTTATAAATTTTTTAATCCAGGTATATTATTGTTACTAACTAGTTCTTGAAAGTCTACTAAACCTGATTCTTGCATAGCTTTAAGTTTATCTAGTTGTTCATCAATTTCATTACTTACTTCAGTGTATACTCCATATGATTGATCTGTTGGTTTGAAATCAGCACTATCTAGAACGGGTAATAATCCGGCTAGTTTAACATTAAGGACAACAGGCGTATTTAGCCTGTCTCTTGCACCTTTATAATCTGTAAACACAAGTAGATTTTCAATATCTTTAAGTGTATCAATTAATTTTTCACCATCGGTTTTTATTTGATTATAATTTTCATTGTTTTCAGATCTTGAAATCCAATCAGAAATTTCAGATTGATTTTGCCTGATTACTTCTACACTCTTATGTAATTCAGATAATTTTTGATTAACCTGTTTAATTAAATTAAATTGATCTTCAAAGTCTTTACTTGAAGCTGATACTCTTGGATCTTTAATCAAAGTAATTTCAGTTTTAAGTGTATTTGATTTGTTTTTCTTAGAAGTTATGATTTCAACATTATAAATACCAGGTAAAGCCATTGGGCCACTTAGACCTTCAGTCAACTTTTCTCCTTCAAGTTTATAGGGACCTTCACAATACATATCCCATACAAATGTATTAAAACCTTTTTTAGGATTAAATTTATTTTCCTTTTTAGAAGGTAAAAAAGATTTTGTGATTTTAGTATTCTTATCTTTTTTACTTTCATTGGAAAATGATTTTAATATTTTTCCCTTAGTATCTTTAATAATAAGTTCTGCTTGATCAACTTCACTATCTAAATAAAAATATATAGGAACACCCATAGGTGGGTTTTCACCAGAATCTAAGTAATCAACATTAATTTCACCATCAGGATTTTTTGATTTTTCAATAAGTACAGGAGATCCTAATGAAGCTGAATATGATTTGCCATTGTCGGGGCCAGTACCAAACAATCTAAAACCAAACGGAGGCAATATTCTATATGTTGGAGCAGGTTTAAGAATGAAATTATTATCACTAATATCATCATTAAGTTGAGATATTGCTGTTATATCATCCAAAATCCAGAAAGATCTACCGTGGGTAGCTAAAATCATATTATTATCTTTAATATCTATATCGTAAATAGGAACTACAGGTAAGTTTGAATCTAATTTCGACCATGTCTTAGAATCATCAAAACTTACAAATAAACCAGTTTCAGTTCCCACATAAAGTATGTTTGGATTATTTTTATCTACTCTTAAAACTCTGGTAATTTCATCCTGAGGAAATGATTTGTCAATTCGATCCCACGATTTCCCATTATTTGTAGTTTTATATATTATAGGTCTATAGTCATCAAGCATATTTTTTGTAGCTACAACATAAGCTGTCGAATCGCTATGAGGCGATAGTTCAATACAATGAATTCTAGCCCATTCAGGGAAATCTTTAGGAGTAACATTATCCCATTTTTTTGCATTATCTTGAGTAACATGGATTAACCCATCATCGCTCCCAGCCCACATTAAACCTTTCTTATAAGGAGATTCCAAAAATGAATATATCGTACAGTATGTTTCTGCAGCTGATGTATCTTTTGTAATTTCACCGCCAGAAACAGCTTGTTTAGATTTATCATTAGTTGTTAAGTCTGGGCTGATTTCGTCCCAAGTTTGTCCCCCATTTACAGATTTAAATACTATATTTCCTGCTACATATAATGTCTTTGAATCATGTGGAGAAAATTGAATAGGATATGTCCACTGAAATCTGTATTTCATTTTATCTGCGCCCTTACCTGTATTTAACACAGGCCACACTGTAACTATTCTTACCTGTCCGGTGGAATGATCATATCTCAGCATATTCCCACCTCCACCAG
>VFGQ01000131.1 GCA_009391605.1 SAR202 cluster bacterium | reverse complement strand
CTGTTTTGACTTCTGTAGATAGAGATGATTTACCAGATGGAGGAGCATTTATTTTTAAACAATGTATTAATTTAATACATAAAAACTCCCCAGGATGTAAAGTAGAAGTTTTAATTCCTGATTTTCAGGGAGACTGGGATGATGTGAAAACAGTAATGGATGCAGATCCAGAAACTTTAAATCATAATATTGAAACGGTAGAGAGAGTCTTCAAATCAGTCAGAGCTAAAGGCGACTACAGGTTATCATTAGATCTTCTGTTAAAAGCAAAAGAATTAAATTCATATAGCGTGACTAAATCTGGATTGATGGTTGGATTAGGAGAAACCTGGGATGAAATTATAAATACTTTAAAAGATTTAAGAACATCGGATTGTGATCTGTTAACTATTGGCCAATATATTAAACCTACTCCTAAACATGCAGATGTTATTAAATGGTATACTCCTGAAGAATTTATAGAATTAAGATCTATAGCGATGGATTTAGGATTTAAAGGTGCTGTTTCAGGCCCTTTAGTTCGAAGTTCCTATAAAGCTGATGAGCAATATTATCAGGCCAAAAAATTAATTCCAATAAATTGATTTTAATCTGATGATGGTAATCTTTTAGGTTTAACTTCAGTCATAGGTTCGTTATCGCATGAAACAATACCTGGACCGGCTTTAGTACAAAGAACTATAATGCCACTTTTTGATTCGTAACGTTTTCCTAATGTATTGCCTGGACCTTCAATTTTAGTATCAGAAGAAATTTCAGTTTTTTCAGTTGAATCTAATAAATTTTTGCCACCATTAGATAAAGTTCCCTCACCTGTTTTAACTACCATAAACTCAGATCCGGCCAACGAACATTTTATTCTGGAACCTACTTTTATATCCATTTGTTCACTCCTGTTACTTTATATATTCTTTTATATCGTTATACAATACATCTGAGATATGTTCAATATTATCTTCTGATAAATTCATAGGATGAACTGTCATGAAATTTTCACTCAATCCTTTTTCATTTAGAAATAAACCACTTTTCACTTTAAGATTATTGCATAAATCAAAAGCATTAATTTGACCAGTATATATATTAAGTGTAGGGTATTCTTCATTATTTGATGGAGTGTTTATTGTAGTTTTAATATTTGGTAGAGATTTTATTTTGTCTTCAATAATTGATAAATATTTTTTGCAATTTGTCATTTCTGCACTGATGTCTTTTTCAATAAATAATCTTAGAGCAACAAGTAATCCGGCAATTTCTTCTTTTGCTACTTTAAAACCTCTTCCTATTCCATGTCTGGGAATTGCACTAATTTTAGATTTATCTATTAAATTTGAAGGAGGATTCCATATTTCGTAATATTCATCCATATCTAAAGATTGTAAAGCGACAGAACTTATGTAATCTTTTTTGCCACATAATATTCCGGATGATTGAGGGCCTTTAATTGCTTTTCCTCCACTAAATGCAACTAAATCCGCTCCTTTTTCTATAAATTTTCTCAGGTTTTCTCTAGGGGGTAATTGGCCTGCTGCATCCACAATTACTGGTAAGTTATGTTTCTTTGCTACTTTGATTACTTCTTCAAAAGGAGGTTCAGAATCTTGAGTTGCTACGTATACTATTCCAGCAGTTTTTTCATTTATTACTGATTCGTATTCCCATGCTTCAGTTCTTCTTACACCGGCTCCAGATAAAATTTCATTCATTCCAACTTCAATTGTTTCACCTCCGGCTAGTCTGAAAGCGTGGTCATATCCATTTCTATGTTCTCTTGAAATAATAAATTGGTTTTTATTATCTTTAACACTTGGAAGGTTCTCCATTTTAGAAGGATCTAATCCTGCAAATATAGCAGCTGCAGCCATAGTTAGTCCTGCAGATGCACCTGAAGTAACATAAGCTGATTCAGATCCTGTAATTTTAGATATGTATTCTGAGGCACTAGCCTGTAATTCTGTCATATCCACTGATAGTGTTGATGCATTTACCATTGCATCTGAAACTTCTTTTGCTAATATAGGGCCTCCTACTCTAGTAGAAGCTCCTGCCAAATTATGTATTGTCCTCGCGCCAAATTCTTTGTATATATTCATTTGTAACCTCAAGTTTTGTTAGATAAATTAATTATTATGCATTTGAGCTGAAAACACAATTTCAAAATTTTAAAAATTTCATTTTGAAAAACTTATCAATTTATTTGCCATTAACACTTGTTCTTTTAAAGTTTTTTTATCAGCATTATTGTTGTCAAAAAGTATTAAATTATAATTTTTAACACCAGCTTTGTTTAAAGATGTAAGTAATTTTATATATGCATTTAATTTATTTGATTGAAAGTTGTTTTTATAAGTGTGATAGTTTTGATCAAAAAAACTATCATGTGGTAAGTTCATTCTTATGCTTACGTAGATGGGTATGCTTAATTTTTTAGAAAAAGATTTATTAAACTTTGTTACAAAGTTTTTGTACATTTTGACATCATATATTGGATTGCTGACCAAATAAGATGATCCTAATTTAATTTTTTTGTTAATTAGGTTTAAATATTTCTTATCAGTTTGATTTATTTCTATTGTACTTCCAAAGATGCATTCAGTATTTGTGTCTAGTTTATTACCAATAAAATCATAACCTTTATTCATTTGCTTTATAGAATTCATCACATATGAAGTGGTATGCTCAAAGACTGCTTTTGAATCTTTTGTTTGTTTGATGGGTGATTTTTGTAAACTTTTTGCATCACCTTTTGTGATTAAAAAATTATTTAATTTAAATAATTCGGCGCCTAATATTCTCGATTGAATAAATCTGAGATTTGTATCAATAGTATTAATAGTGATAATTACAGATTTGTTATATTTTTGATTTATATGATAAGCCAATGATGACGGATCTGTTCTAACAGATGATATTTGAGGGACGATCAGGGTATTGCAATTAATTTCAGAGACGTAGTTTAATAATTTGGTATTCCCACTTTTATATACAGGTATAGTTACCACAAATTTTTCTTTCATAAATAAATTATATATTAGTTACCTTTTAATATATAATTTATTTATATGAAAGTTTATCTCCAGGCTATCCCATTCTTTTTTGCAGGTACTAAAGAAACTCTATGACCTTGATCACATTTGAACCTTTCTTCTCTCAAATCTTTTCTTTTGCCTGATAATGAAGTTTGCTCCATTGATGAATCACAAAAAGGACAATTAACATCAAAAACTATTCTATTTTTTATTCTTATTACTTTAACGTGGGTTAGTTTGTCTTTGAAATTTTCTGAATGCCCTTTGTATCTAACCATGTATCTGGTTGCAGATCCAACTACAGTACTTCCAGGTGATTCTATTTTCTCTAATTCATTAGAATAATCTACATATCCACATTGTAAACATTGCGGTTCATAGTATGTTTTTACTATAATACTCGCACATTTGGGACAATGTAATCTGTCCTGACTACTTAAGGATTTAACTTCAGTTAAGTTTGTATTATTTTTTAAAGTTTCTGCTGGCTGTTGCATAATAATCTCCACTTCAATTATATACTATTTTAATACTTGTTCAAAACTTGTCAAGTACAATTTTAATATTTATACATTTATTTTGAATTAATTTTTGTGTTAATTTTAGGTAATAATGTTTGACACTGTTATAAGTAAGAAGAGATAATTTTATATGTCTTTTCTAATTTATCTATTAATTGGATGTTAAATGAAAATTTTAGTATGTGTGAAAGAAGTTATAGATCCTGAGGTGCCTGTTAGTTCTATTGATATAGATTCAAATGGATGGAAATTTGCCCCTAAACAAGGTGTTTCAACTGTATTAAATGGTTTTGATGAAAATGCCATTGAAGCTGCACTGCAGTTAAAAGAAAGTATTGATGATGTTGAAATTTCCGTTTTATCTTTAGGCAAAGATTTTAGTATGGATGTAATTAAAAAACCATTGTCTATGGGATGCCAAAACTTATTTTTGGTAAAAGATGATATTTTAGAAACTTCTGACCCTTTTATTATAGTTAACGTTCTTTATGAAACAATAAATAAAATAGGTCCTTTTGATCTTATTCTTTGTGGAAGACATGCCTCTGACTGGGACAATGCGCAGGTCCCTATAGGATTAGCTGAAAAATTAAATCTTGATTCTGTTACTTTAGCTAAAAGTATTGAGTGTAATAATAATGCTATAACTATAGAAAGAGTGATTTCAGGAGCCACAGAAGTTGTTAAATCTGAATTACCTGTATTAGTTACAGTAAGTAATGAATATGGAGAACCAAGATACCCTAATTTAAGAGGTATTATGGCGGCGGGCAAAATTCAACCACAGTTCTTTTCATTGGATGATCTTGGAATTTCTCCAGATGATATTAATAATATCAATGAAATTACTGATATATATATACCTGAAAAGAATTCAAATTGTGAATTTGTAGAAGGGGAAGATGAATATGATATAGGTAGAAATCTTGCACTTAAACTCAGAGATAATAATTTAATTTAATTTGGAGAGGATTTTGAATAAAGTTTTAGTTTTAGGAGAATTAAATGGAAATGATTTGGATAATGGAGTGTTTGAATTATTATCTTTATTGAATAATCTCAATGTTTCTAATGAAGAAATTACCGTAGGTATACTTGGCGATAATTTACAAGCAAAAGATGCAATTTTGAAACAAATTCCGTGTTCTAAAATTGTAGCTCATTCTAATATTGATACAAATAACCTGAATCCAAATATTTTGTCTAAATTAGCTAGTAGTATAGTTGAAGATTTAAAACCAAATAAAATTTTAATTTCTAAAACAAATTTAGGACAGGATTTAGCCCCAAGATTAGCTTTTAAATTTGATTGGGGATTAGTGAATGATTGTTTAGATATTGAAAAAAATGAAAATAATGATTGGACTGGAATAAGGCCAATTTTTGGTGGGAATTTTATATCTAAAATAAATATTAAAACTTCAACTGAAATTTACTGTGTGAGGCCTAAAGTATTTGATTCATTAACTGATAAAACTATATCTCCTGAAATTGAATATATACAGTTTACAGATGATTTGGAAACTAAAACCAAAGTATTAGAAAGAATAAATGAGCAATCTGAAGGGCTAAGATTAGAAGATGCTGATATAGTTATAGCTGGAGGAAGAGGTCTTGGCGGACCTGAACCTTTTGACACTTTAGATGAAATTGCCGAACTTCTTAATGCAGCTGTTGGAGCATCCAGGGCAGTATGTGATGCCGGTTGGATGGATCATTCCTACCAGATTGGCCTTACAGGCAAAGATATTTCACCTAATTTGTATTTAACAGTGGCAATTTCTGGAGCCAGTCAACATATGGCGGGATGTAGTAATTCGAAACATATTGTTTCAATTGATAAAAATGTTGAGGCGAATATATTTAATGATGCTGAATTTGGTGCTATTGGTGATTGGAAAAATATATTGCCTGGATTTTTGGATACTTTAAAAGATTTGGTAAAAGAGTAATTAATGTTTAATGATTTAAATAAATTTTTAAAAAGTATTTCTGATTCTGATGTGGTATCAATTGTTTTTTTTAACTTAAATGTTTCATTAGTTATAGACAGAAGAATATCAGAAGGCAATGTTTTAATAAAAATTTTCCCTATTGCAAGTTCTGCTGATACCCGTATAAAAATATTAGATAATTTAAGACCTGATTTAAAAGAAGTAAAAAATTTTGTTATTATCCCCTGGTATTCTTATATTAAAGTGCTTACTGAAGATGGAGTATGGGATAAATTATTGGAAAATATTTTATATCCTGTAAATGCAAAAGTGGATATTATGCTTCAAAATGCTTTCAAAGAATTACAATCAATTGAAAAGTCTAAGATTGAGGATGCTATTATTGGGAACGGATATGAAACTATTTGGTCGAATCCATATTAGAAATTTTTCTCGGGATTGAATTTGAAAATAGGATTTATAAGTGGTACTGGCAAAGAAGGTCAAGCTTTGGCTATTCGTTTTGGTCTATCAGGACATTCTATTGTTATTGGTTCACGGGATATAAACAAAGCAGAATTATCTGGAAATCAAATAAGGAATATTTTGCCTGATGTTGAAATATCATGTTCTGATTATAAACAAACAGTTTTGCAATCAGACATTATATTTATTGCTTTACCATTTAGTACTATAAAAAATCAGTTAACTCCTTTGAAAAATGAACTTAAAGGTAAATATATAATTGATACTACTGTGCCTTTATCAGTGAGCAAAGGCAAATTCACAAGATCATCCGAGCTTAAAGAATCTGTATCTCAGTTTTTATATAATTTACTGCCCGATTCGCATATCATTTCGTCATTTCATACTATCAGCCATTTGGATTTAAAAAGAACTCAAAAAAAAATGGATCATGATTTATTGTATTTTGTTAATGATAAAAAACCTGAATCAAAATTTCTAGAATTAATAGATACAATTGAAGGATTGAATCCTGTGAAATGTGGATCTTTGGATCTGTCAATTTTAATTGAACACCAGGTGCCGTTATTACTAAATATTAATAAACAGTACGGTAAATCTACTTCAATTAAGATTCAAGGGTTATAATCCACAATTAGTCTATATTAGTCATCATGTCTAATAGTCTTATTCTTTATTAGTTTCTCCGTCAACTATATCATCCTTATCTTTTTTTGCTTTTTTAGTGTTTTTAGGTTTTGCACTTTTTCTTTTAGTTGATGATTCGTTATTTTCAGTCTCATTATTTTCTGTAGGGTTTTCACCTGGTTGAGCTTGAGAATACATTGATTGCCCTATTTCTTGTAATACAGTTTGAAACGAATTCATTTCTGATTCTATTTTTTCCACATCATCTGATTCAATTGCTGTTTTTAAAGTATCTTTTTGTGAATTTATTTTTTCTACAAGATCGTCTGCGAGCTTATCCTTATTTTCTGAGATAAGCTTATCAGCTTGATATATTAAAGAATCAGAATTGTTTTTCAATTCAATTAGTTTTTTCTTTTTTTCATCTTCTTCTGCATGAGCTTCAGCATCAGTAATCATTTGTTCTATTTCATCATCACTTAGTCCAGAGCTTGCAGTAATAGTTATCTTTTGCTCTTTTCCAGTTCCTTTATCCTTTGCTGAAACGTTTAGGATACCATTTGCATCAATATCAAAACTAACTTCAATTTGAGGTAACCCTCTTTGAGAAGGAGGAATACCATCTAAAATAAATTTACCTAATGTTTTATTTTCGGTTGCCATGCTTCTTTCTCCCTGTAAAACATGTATTTCCACACTAGGTTGATTATCCTGAGCTGTACTAAAAGTTTCTGTTTTTTGCGTAGGTATTGTTGTATTTCTTTCTATTAGAGGAGTAGAAACGCCACCAAGAGTTTCTATTCCAAGTGTGAGAGGTGTTACATCTAAAAGTAAGACATCCTGAACATCGCCTTGAAGTACTCCTGCTTGAATAGCAGCTCCAACAGCTACGACTTCATCAGGGTTTACGCCTTTGTTAGATTCTTTACCAAAGAATTTTTCCACTGCACTTTGTATAGCAGGCATTCTTGTCATTCCACCTACAAGAATTATCTCATTTATTTCTGTAGTTTTGATTTTTGCATCTTTTACAGCCAATTTACATGGA
>VFGQ01000031.1 GCA_009391605.1 SAR202 cluster bacterium | reverse complement strand
TAGTTGATTAATATAATCATCTTCATAACCAAGAACATCAGATAAAATTTCTTTTGTATGTTCCCCTATGGTAGGCGCTGATCCAACAGTCATAGGAGTTCTGCTAAACTTTATTGATTTACCAGTAACATGAATTTTACCTGCAATTTTATCAGGCACTTCCATCATCATTTCTCTTTCTTCAATTAATGGATTAATACTTGCACCTACAACATCATTAATGGGAGCAATTGGAACGCTAAATTTATTTAAATATTCCACTGCTTCTTCAGTTGTTTTACTTTTAAACCAAGGGATCAGACGGCCTTCAATTTTTTTATAATTTTTTCTTCTGTCATTTCGCCCTTCAAAATTTGGATCATTAATCCAATCATCCCACCCCAGAGCCTCACAACATCTTTCCCACATTTTTCTGTTTGTTGCAGCCATTAACACCCATCCATCTGATGTTTGATAAGCATTATCCATGCCCATTCCATTACCAGTTTTATCTTGAATTATCCCATCTCCCAAAAAAGCACTAATAGGGATTTCATTAACTGTAAATCCTGTATCTCCTAAAGAAACATCAATTGCCTGACCTTCACCTGAAAATTCTCGCTCATGTAATGCCGCTAATGCTCCAATACAACCATGTAACGCCGTTATTCGATCTATTAATGGGAAAAAATTTCTTATAGGGGGCCCATCTGCAAAACCATTTAAAGACATCATTCCACCTAATGCCTGCCCCAACGGATCAAATCCTACTCTATCTTTATAACTACCTGTTTGCCCATATGCAGAAACATTGATCATAATAATTTTTTTATTCAAAGCTTTCAATATCTCATAACCAAATCCCATTTTGTCGATTGTGCCAGGCCTGAAATTCTGCAAAAAGATATCAGAATGTATAACCAATTCTTTTAAAACATGTTTCCCTTCATCAGTTCTTAAATTTATAGACAAGCTTTTTTTACCACTATTGTATTGAACCCAATATGCACTTTGGCCCCGCACCACTGGAGCATTTTTTCTACTTTCATCTCCAGTCAAAGCTTCAATTTTTATTACTTCTGCTCCCATTCTTGCAAACATCAAAGCACATCTTGGACCAGCCTGATAACGTCCAAGATCTAATACTCTTAATCCTTCCAATGGATATTTTTTTTTCGGTAACATTATTTTCTCCCTTTTTTATCTAAAAATGTTTTAAAACTATCTTGAACAGATATAGGCTTTAACCAATCTTGAACAGCTCTCATTTCATGGTTATATTGTTCTTTTAAAGTATGGCCAATATTCTCTGATACTAATTTCTTCAATCCCTGAACCATTCTGGGGTCATTATTGCTAATCATTTCCGCTATCTCCAATGTTTTATCCATAAGTTTATCTGTTGTAACTAAATGATTTAATAATCCGATTTCATATGCTTCTTCAGCCATGACCTGACGGCCAGTAAATAGTAATTCTTTTGCTTTTGGCCAACCAATTTGCGCTGGTAAAGTCCATGATGAATTCAACCTACCATAAGTGGCTGCCAAAAATTTAAATGATGTATTATTTGTCCCAATCCGAATATCAAAACTAGACGCCATCAATGCCGCGCCTCCAAATGCAAGTCCATTAATAGCTCCTACCAATGGTTTGGCACAATTCATTAATCGCCATGTGTACCATTTTGAGGAAGGATGGTCTGGAGGTGGATTATTCATTTTTGAAAGTTTATCCATTTCATGGATATCTCCCCCGGCACTAAATGCTTTCTCACCTGTTCCTGTAATAATTATACAATTCACTTTATCATCATTTTCCAATTGCAGAATATATTTCTCTAAAGTTAATTGCAAAGATCTACTTAAGGCATTTAATACTTTAGGTCTATTCAAAGTCAGTATTGCAACTGAACCTTTTATATCTAACAAAACTTCTGGTTCATCCACTTAAATACTCCTATATTCAATTAATTTATGTTGATATATTTTACTATTTACAGATCAGATAATCTGAAATGTAACTATTAATTAAATCAATTATAATGATATTTTAATATAAACCAAAATATCTAATTACAAAAATATTTAAAGAGATAGCAATATGAACCAAATCTTAATAAAAAATGGCACAATTATTACAATGAATCCTGACAGAGAAATAATAGAATCAGGCAGCGTTTTAATCAAAGACAATAAAATAGCTCAAGTTTCCAAAGATGAAATAAAAGTTAATAATGATACCTGTGTTATTGATGCAAATAGAAAAGTTATATTACCTGGTTTAATCGATTGTCACACACATGCAGGACACACAATGGTTAAATCTTTAGGTGTGGGCAAATCAAACGACTGGGTAGATGCTTGCTTAAAAATCTACTCAACCGGATCAAGTCTAAGTTTCTGGGAAACTGATGCTAGTTTATCCGCATTAGAAAAAATCAAAGCAGGAGTTACATCCTCTTTGATTCTATTTGGTGGAGGCACTGATTTACTAAGATCAGACAAACCTGATTACGCAGTAAGTTATGCTAAATCATTTGGAGAAAATGGAATAAAAGGAATAGTTGCAGTGGGTCCAAACAGGCCTCCTTATCCTACAATGTTTTACGATAAAGAAAATAACAAACCTGTGGAATCAAGCCTTGATAATCAATTGGATGTAACAGAACATTTAGTTAATAATATTAAATCCGTTCAAAATAATAGAGTATCATTTTGTGTATCAGCCCCTAAATTCTTCCCTGAAGAAATGGATGATGATAATTTAAGTAAATCTGTAGCTTATATGTATAACAAAGTTATGGATTTAAGATCTCAAAACAATTTAATTTTCACACAAGATGGGCATAAAGAAGGCTCAATATCAATATCAGATAAATTTAATGCTCTAGGTGAATGGGCCTTACTATCACATTCAATCACACTATCTGATGAAGATTTGAAATCAATAAAAAAACATAAACCAACAATTGTTCATAATCCCAGCTCAAACTACTCAATTATGGGAAGATGCCCTGTTCCTGAGTTACTTGATGAAGGTATCAGAGTAGTTATAGGATCAGATGGAGCTGCGCCTGACAGAGGATTTGATATGTTTAGACACATGAGCCAATGTATGCATTACCATCGTAGGCATTTTGAGGACACAACAATATTACCTCCAGGTAAAGTACTTGAAATGGTAACTATAGATGCAGCCGAAGCTTTAGGTTTAGGATCAGAGTTAGGATCAATAGAAACTGGGAAGGTTGCAGACATAATATTAATTGACATGTTCAAACCTCATTTACTACCTATGAATATGCCTGTAACAAGATTAGCTCACTATGCCAATGCAGCTGATGTAAATTCAGTTATAGTAAATGGTGAGATAATTATGCTAGACAGAAAAGTCTTGAAAGTAAATGAGTTAGATATATTAGAAAAAACTGAAGAAGAATCAAAGAAAATGTTATCAGAAAACAACCTGAATCACCTGACAAATATCCCTGATAACTTTTGGAAAAAATCCAGACTTTAAATATTCTCCAGTTCTACTCCTAAACCATCTGCCAATCGGTTTACATAAGCGTAATAAGATACAATTTGATTAATATCCAATATCTCTTTGTCAGAAAAACCTGCTTTTTTTAAATCCTCAACATCAGATTTCTTCATATCCCATGGAAATAAAGTTAATTTATATGAATAATTCAGCATCGCTTTTTCTTTAATGGTTATATCAGCTTTTTTATAATCATCTTTTAATTGATCAACCAATTCTTGATTTTTTGTTAATCGGAAAAGCCCTTTTCCGTGATGAATTACTCAGTATTCACATTTATTTGCTGCTGAAGTTACTACTGCAATCATTTCTCTTTGAGCTCTTTTTATAGGAGATTTTCCATACATCACAGTCTTATACAAAAGCATATGAGCTTTAAGAGAATCAATACTTAAACTATGAATTTTCATAATATTATCTACCCCACCCCAAGGTTCAATTAATTGACTGTATATTTCAGCCAATTCCCCTTCTGCATCATTTTCACTGATCATATTTATCCAGGGCATATATCCTCCTAAAGAATATAAATAATTTGTTTAAAATTAAGTATACATCGTTATAATTAAATTTATGGATAACAAAATATTAAATAACTACCTCCAAAAAATAGAATCTTACCTGGATCAAAATGAAGCTATCAATATTCTTAAATCTATTATTCAAATAGACAGCAGAACAAATTCAAAAAATGAAAATAATATTATTGAATACTGGGAATCAAAATATTCTGAATTAGGAACAGTTAATAAAATTCATAATACAAATGATAATCGGCTTAATCTTATATCAAATCTTAATTTTTCTGATAATCATAAAACAATAATATTTAATGGCCATCTGGACACGAATCATATTGGAAGTGGGTGGACTTCTGATCCATTTGGTGGGGAAATAAAAGATAATCATATATATGGTCTTGGAGTATCTAACATGAAAGCTTCTATGGCCGCAATGTTTTATTGCGCAAAAATATTAACGAAAATTGGATTAGACAGAGGCAAAATAATATTCACTTCAGTATTAGGAGAACTTCAAGGAGGAGTTGGTACAAAAACATTATTAGATAATGGGTTAAAAGGTGATTTTTTTATTAATGGGGAGCCAACTGATTTGAACTTTATGACAATTCATGCGGGGACATATTCATTCACAATCAACATCATTGGAGAAACAAGGCATTTAAGTAAACGAGATGAAGCTACAGATGCCACAATAATATTGAATAAAATACTAAATGATATAACAAACTTAGATATTACTAAAAAGATTAAAGATAACGATGAAAAAAAATTAAATATTATTCATATAGGTTCAGTAAGATCAGGTTTAGGAGAAAACTTTTCTGATGACAGGCCTCCCCAAGTTTCTGATAATGCTATTATCTACGGCTCTGTTAGATTCACAAATTTTGACGATATAAAAAATATAAATCACCAAATAGGGCTAATCACTTCAAAATATAACAAGATTTATAAAAATGCTGATGTTAAATTTACTATTCAATCTAACAACCCAATTATGCCTCCTATTAAAACCAAGTTATCCAAACATACAATTAAATTGATAAATATAAGTAATAAATTAATCAAAAATTCTAATGCAATAATTGGTCAAATTCTTCCTTATTCACTTTATGGGACAGATGCAGGTCATATAGTAAATAAACTTAAAATACCTGGATTCGTTATGGGGTCAGGAGGAAAGTACAATACACAACCAGACGAAAGAGTTTTATTAGATGATTACATAAATAATATTAAACTTTATTGCCTTTTATCAATTGGCTTACTTGAGTAAGCAAATATTCATTAAAGAGAAAACAATAAATAATAATCAATCTTTATACAAAAACAAAAACTTAGTTACTATTCTTTTGGCTACAACTTTGAGAGGTTATAATCTTGGTTTCCTGGGGGTATTTCTGGGCATTTATCTATATTACTTAGGATTATCAAATCTGCAATTTGGGATAGCGTTATCGTGCTTTACATTAAGCGGAGCAATATCAAATTTATTTGTATATTTTTTTAAAAATATACTAAGTAGAAAAATTTCTCTAATCATTATGACTCTAAGCGCGACTATAAGCGGAATAATGTTAATGTATACAGATAATTACTATATGATTTTGATTGCAGCCATTTTCTCGATTGGTAGTATTACAGGAGGAGATAGGACTGGTATATCTTCTATAGAAATTCCAATAATATCTAAACTGGTGGAACCAAAAAACCAAACATATGCTTATAGCGTATATAATTTTTTACCAATGATTTCAAAAATCATTGGAACTTCTATACTGATAATAATTCCAGTATTAAGATCAATAACATCTCTGCAAACTAAATCTATCTATTTTATTTTATTAACTATTTACACTTTAATAAATACAATACAAACATCTACATACATTTTTTTAAACAAAGAAATTGAATCAATTAATTATGAAAAAGCCAAGATTATCTCGACTTCAGGTAGTGATTCAAAGTTAATTTTAATTATTACAAGTTTATTTGCAATTGATTCTTTTGGAGGAGGATTCATAGCCAGAAGTTTTATTTCTTTTTGGTTAATAAAAAGCTTTTCATTAAATGAAGGAATATTATCAATAATATTTATCTTGGCTCAAATTCTAAATGGGATCTCACTTATACTTGCACCAAAAATAGCAAAAAAAATTGGGATTTTAAACACTATGATATTAAGCCAAATAATTGCAAATAGCATTATTGTAGTAGCTGCCTTATCAACAAACTGGATTATAGCTTCAATATTATATTTAATAAAAGAAGCATTTAATGATCTAGATATTCCTACAAGACAAGCATTTATGATGAACATTGTGAGCGAACAAAATCAAACACAAATGGCCAGCATTTCAAATCTTGGTAGAACAGGTGCTCATACATTTAGTCCAGGTGTAGCCGGATACGTGTCTTCAATATTTGGAATTAACTTATCCCTTGTCTTTGGAGGTGCAATAAAAATAATCTACGCACTAATTTTATTAAGATTTAAATCTATTACATTTAAAAAATATAATTAATTAAGAATTAAAATCAGTAATCATTGCTCCTGGAGTTTTACCTGTAAATTTCTCATCTTGAATTACAATTTCTCCATTTACAATCACATGAGTTATCCCGGATGGATACTGATGTGGATCTAAGAATGTAGCATTTGCTTTTACTTTTTCAGCTTCCATAATTACTACATCTGCTGCATATCCTGGAACTAATCTTCCTCTATTTGAAAGACCCAATCTACTTGCAGGAAGTGATGTCATTTTTCTGATTGCTTCCTGAAGGGATACTATTTTCTTTTCATTTACAAATGTTTGAATAAAAGCTGGGTTTGTACCATAACTTCTAGGATGAGGTCTGCCTGCTGAAAGTATACCTTCAGTAGACATTGAAGATCCATCAGATGCTACTGCAACTAAAGGATGTTTTGCAAATGTATCAACATCTTTTTGATCCATGCTTTTCATCACAACACTGACTTCACCTTCCTGGTATACTCTCAACACAGCTTCTGCAGGCGTAGTCCCCATTATTTCTGATATTTCAGTAATATTTTTTCCTTCCAAAGATTCATCTGGTACATATCTAGCTATCATGATTCCATCTGTAGTTCTACCCTTATCAATAATCTCATTAATTCCATCTATTAACTCACCTCTTGAAACTTCATCAGCCATAATTTTCAATGTTTCATCTCTTCCTCCAGACAATGACCATCTAGGGAAAATAGCTCCAGTTATTGAAGTACTCGATCTTGGGTAAGGATACTGATCACCTCTGACATTAAGTCCTTCAGTTACTGTACTTTCTAATAATTCTAAATATTTATCGGCTTTACCCCAAACAGAAAAAGTATCACATTTAACATGAGATATCTGAACTTTGCATTCTGCCCTTCTTCCAATTTCAATTGCTTCATTTAAAGATACAAACAATCCGACAGAACTTATACCTTCATCTCTTTGATGAGTTGAGTACAGTTTATTACGTTTACCTGCTTCTTCTGCTAATGCTATTACTTCATCAGTTCTTGCATAATATCCTGGTGCATAAAATAACCCTGTGGAAAAACCTAAAGCTCCTGCATCAAGAGATTCTGCAACCAATCTCTTCATTTCAGTCAATTCATCAGCTGTTGGTGGCCTGTCTTCTTGGCCGATTACAGCTGATCTTACAGTTGAATGTCCAACCTGGAATGCTATATTTAAAGTAGCTCCTGATTTTCTTGAAGCCTCAATATATCCGGCATAATCTGTCCAGTCAATTTTATCAGTTAATCCTCCACCAT
>VFGQ01000125.1 GCA_009391605.1 SAR202 cluster bacterium | reverse complement strand
CCTGAGGAGTATTTTTTGGATAAACTTTTACATCATTAGCCATCATGCACTTAATCCAACTTTTAGTTTTATCTTCTCCCCATATTGTCCTCATAGCAGTTATCATTGTTTGAAAGGACGAATTTGTTGGAGCCCAACCCATTCGTCCTTTCCATTTTGTATCACAAAGATCATATAAAGTTTTTGGTAAATCTGAATCTTTTACATTATCAGTGTTATACACCAAAGTTCTTGCACGACCAGATATACCTATCCATTTACCTTTATCGGATTTAGCCCATACTGGGATTTTTTCCAATAAATCAGGTGAAAGTTGTTGCAACATATCAATAACACTTCCTAAAGCTCCAGGATCCTGGGCATAAAAAACATCTGCCGGACTTTTTGAACCTTCCAATATTAATTGTGCAGCAATTTCAGTACTAGTACCATATTTCACTTTTATATTTATACCGCTTATTGATTTAAATTGATCAATCAAAGGTCCAACCAAACTTTCTTTTCTTCCTGAATAAATAACAAGATTACCTTTAGATTTTTTTACATCTTTAACTACATGCGTAGAAACTTCATTAATTTTTCTTGAAGATTCCGTCTCAACAGAACAAGAAATTAACAAAACAAAAAATATCATTGCAAAAAACATTGCTTTAGAAATTTTGGATAATATTTTCACTTTTTTTCCAAGTATTTATGCGAATTAATATCGCAACTTAATATATATTAACTTAAATTATTAATCTATAAAAATTGGATATATTTTTATTCTTTTTTATGAAATTTTATAAAAAATTATATCTATTAGTAATATTATTCACTTTATGAGTACAACATTTTTTATGTGAAAAATAAAATTATAAGAAATAAATTAAATATTTATTTCTTAGTTAAATGTTATACTGTTTCAAATTCAATTTTTTGCTTAATGAGGTGATAATGTTAGAAAGTTTTGTAAGCAATGAAAACAATTCTCAAAAAATTAATTCTGAAAATTTACGAAAAAATGTAGAAGAAATATTTCAAATAATGGGAGAAAATCTAACTGATTCTAAAATAGCCGCCGATGCTCTTATATTGGCTGATTTAAGAGGCGTTGAAAGTCATGGTATTTCTAATATGCTCCGAATATATATAGAAGGATATAAGAATGAAGAAATAAAACCTCAGGCAAAATTATCGACAATTAAAGACAATCTCGCAACATGTTCTGTTGACGGCGATCGAGGATTAGGTATTATAACTACTCCCAAGGCAATGGACATTGCTATAGAAAAAGCTAAAACTTATGGTATATCAATGGTTACAATTAAAAACTCCAGGCATCTTGGAATGGCCTCATATCATGCTATACAAGCTATGAAACATAAAATGATTGGAATGTGCGTAACTTCTTGCCCTCCACAAGTATTACCGACATTTGGTGCAGAACCTTTGTTAGGAACTAACCCAATAGCAATTGCAGCCCCAGCAGGTAAAAAACCTCCTTATGTATTTGATGCTGCCATGAGTACAATAGCTGCAAACAAAGTATCTATATCAAGAAGACTTGGAAACAATCTACTACCCGGATGGATATCAGATAATGATGGAGCTCCAATAATGGAAGAGTTCAATCCTGAAGAATATAAAGTAAACGGCGAAAATTACCTTTTACCTTTGGGTAGTACAAGGGAATTAGGATCTCACAAAGGTTTTGGCCTTGCAGGAATGGTTGATATCCTTGGAGGTATTCTCAGTGGTGGAGGTTATGGAGCAAATCCTGGAAGACCTAATTTTGGGCATATGGTAACCGCATACAATATCGATGCTTTTACAGATTATAACGAATATACCAAAACTATGGATGAATGGTTAGATATGCTAGAAAATAGCAAGACAATTCCAGGAAAAGATAAAGTTATTTATCCTGGCTTACCTGAGCATATAACTCAAATTGAAAGAACAGAAAATGGGATACCAATTCATAATGAAGTTCTTAATTGGTTTGAAAAAATAAATAAAGAATTAGTAGTTTCGCATAGAATAAATTAATTAAGCTTCTGTTTTCAAAGATTTATTATATAAATAAAGAAATACAGAACCGATGACTACTATAACACCACCCAAACCTATCGATATAGGTACCCCTATATGCTCTATTCCTAATAATCTATCGATATATCCGCCCATCAAACCAGAATAAAGTCCACCTAATGAAACTATACTGTAGGTTATAGTATAAATTCCCATAATTCTTCCCCTAAATTCATGAGGGACATTTAATTGAATTGAACTAATCGCAGATAACATATATATAGAACTGGATAATCCAATAATAAAAACAAAAACCATAGTTAAGCTAAAGCTTTGAAATTGATAAGATGTAAATGCAAAACCTATTATTGCAAATCCAGCCATAAAAGAGCCTATGCATATTCCCATTCTTCTATTTTTTATACCAGCTCTTGCAAACATAACAGTTGGAATTACAGCTCCACATCCTGCTGCAGTTAAAAGTATACCTGTCCCCGAAGAACTAACATTTAATACCTGTACTGCCATATAAGGCATCATTATCATATAAATCCAACCAAAAAATCCTAAAAAGAATGAATACCCTATTAATGTTAAAAATAACTTATTATTGTAAATAAACTTCAATCCATTAATAATATCTTGCAATGGATTTCCATCTATCCCATTGGAAGGAATATTAACTTTAGTCATATTCAAAAAAACTATCATTAGCAAAAATCCAACACAACAAACAAACAAGGTTGGTGTGGCTCCAAAAACTGCTATCAGTACTCCTGCTATTGCAGGCGCTATAACTCTTGTACCTTGCCAAGTTAAAGAATTCATTGCCACAGCACTTGGCATCGCTTCTTTAGTAATTAATAGTGGATAATATGACATTCTTGCAGGTAATTCAAAAGCTCCTACAGCTCCACCAAGTGCAGCAAAAATATAAACATGCCAGTATTGCATAAAATCTGCCCTATACATCAGAGCAAATATTCCTACTCCAATCAAAGTTAATAACTGGCATAAGGTAATTAATATTTTTTTATTGAATCTGTCAGCAAAAGCCCCACCAAATAAATTAAGCAATATAGTTGGTAAAGCTGTGGATAAACCTAGAAATCCTAATGCCTCAGGTGATTCATTTAACTCATGTGTAATCCAACTTTCTGCAAACATAAAAATTTGAAAACCATTAACAGACGCAAGGCTCCCTAAAAAATAAAATACATAGTTTTTAGATTCAAAAGCTTTAGGTAAAAAATTCAATAAATTAGAACGCGATTTTTCTTTAATAATAATTCCTTTTGGTATTGGTGTTTGCTGAGAAAGATTCTACATTATATACAAAAAATTATCATCATAAATTGAATGCATAATTATACAGATATCAAGTCAGATTCTATCCCTTTACTATGAGAAATCAAATCATTATATGTGCATTTATAAACACAAAAAGGATGCCCTGCCGCTGCCCATATTTCATCAAATCTTTTTAAAGATTTATCTATATAAATTTCAGCATCATCTGGTAATCCCAATGGAGAAACCCCACCTATACTATAACCAGTTTTATTTTTAACAAAATCAGCATCAGGTCGTAATAATTTTCCTTTGTACCCAGTTAATTTTTCTAAAGCTAATGTATCGCACTTTCGATCTCCTGAAATCAACGCTAATATCATGTGATCATTTCCTGTTAAATCTTCTTTAAGATTAAAAACCAATGATTTCACTATAGCACCTACATGAACTCCAATTGATTTGGCGGCATCTACGGCTGTTCTGGCAGTTGTATCTAAAACTACTAAATTTATATCTAAATTATTATCAGTTAAATACTTTGAAATACTTTTTGGGCCTGAAGAATTTAATATTTTGTTTTTATCTATCATTCAACCGTAACCGATTTGGCCAAATGTCTCGGTTGATCAATATCTAAATTTCTTTCCATCGCAATATAAATAGAAAACAATTGTATACAAACAGTTGATAAAAATGGTGAGAAATTATCATCTGTATAATCAAAATTAATCAAATCACTATACCAAGATTTATCTAATTTATCTGGGCAATTCGACAATACAATTATATTTCCATTCCTAGCACCTATTTCTCTTATATTTGATATCATTTTATTCAAATAATCACCGTCTGTTATGATAGCAAAAACTGGCATTTTATCTTCTATTAAAGAAATAGGTCCATGT
>VFGQ01000054.1 GCA_009391605.1 SAR202 cluster bacterium | reverse complement strand
CTGTTCATGGCTTTCTACAAGTATTTTAGGGTAACCTTTTCCTTTCTGTACCTGAGACTGCACCAGGCTATGTATTTTATCCATAGCATCTTTGTTTATTGTATCTTTGATAAATTCTACTTTAGCTATTTCATATGAATTTTTTAAATAAACAAACGATATTGGGGTAAGACTTTTTTCATCTGTATCATCAGATGTTTCATTAAATGTAGCTGATCTCTGGTTATCTTCAAGTAGCTCAGTAAATATTTCACTGTCTCTGAAATCAGATGAGATTTTAGTATCCATTTTACTTGTGATATGAACTGATTTAGGGCTACTGTTGTAGGAGACAATGTAAGTGTTATGTTTTGCCAGGTTAATTACTTTTTCAGCTACTGCTTTAAGTCTTTTTATAAGTAATTGTTTCAAAGAGTTGTTGTTAATATGGGATAAAGCAAAGTTGGGATAGAAATTTCCGTCAATAAAACCAAGTTTTATTGAATCTGTCTTAAAAGCTTCCATTTTATCCACCAGATATTCCATCTCCATGACATGTCTTAGAGCAGACATCGAATTTACATCAGACAATACTCTTGAGTCTATTTCCTGTATTTTTGGATCAGGATAAAAACTTAATGCAGAATCAAATTCAGCTCCTGAGCCATCACCGTAATTTATATTTACATATCCAACATTAATTGCAGCAAATTCAATTGGAAGATCACGATCAGCCTCAAGAGTAGATCCGTCAGTTGAAAATACTGAATTGTTTAACAGAGCATCTGCAGCATCATTTACCTGGAGTAAATCAGTATAT
Organism: SAR202 cluster bacterium; assembly: GCA_009391605.1. The sequence goes on along the minus strand of VFGQ01000054.1, from coordinate 11,128 downwards.
GTCGCCTGATCATTTTGTTCATTCGTTATTTTATCAAGCCTGAAATTTATTGACCCATTAAGATCATTTTTAAGTTTTGACATAACAGTAGTTTTAAATGAATCCTCATTTTTTAACTGCTTCGCCAATTTTGATATATATTTAACTGTCTTATCTATTTCCATAATACTTTATTTTAGAACAAATGTTCTTTAGTGTATATCTTCTATTTATGTTTTTTTAATTTTTCTTTGTTGCAAAATTTACATCCCTGGTTTCTGACCCTGTTTTTTATTGTGTTTTTTTCTGTATGCCCTGATTCACATTCCCAGTATGCAGATTTACCACTCTTTGGAGTAAAATCTTCTGGTTTCTTTTCATTATTTTTCTTATCCCAATCCTTTGCAGTCTAATAATTTACTGAAATAATTTAGTCATTATTTGAAATTATTGTTCTAGTGAAGCAAATTTATTTTTGATTTTAAGTTTTTTGGATTTGAATGTGATTTCAGAGTCGCCCATTCTTTTAAGGTGATCCACAAATTCAAGTAACCTAGTTTCAGTAGATTCAGGATTTAATGATGATTTGCTTGATGTAGTTTTTTTTCTTGTAACATCTCTTCCCCAAAGACTTTGCTGGGCGCTGTCTTCGCATAATTCAAATGTTTTGGATAAAAAATGTGAATAGATTACATCTGATTTGTCACTGTCAAAATCCTGGTCATCATATGTAAATTTAATAGCAATATTAAATGAATCAGATGATGACATATCACATATGAATAATGAAGGAGCATTGCTTCCTGAGAAATCGTTATTCGTTTCAGGATTTTCCTTGCCGATCGCCCTTAAAGCAACCTGTAGGTTTCTTAGAAATGCAGAAAGACCTGATACAGAAATCAATCCTGAGGAAAAAGAAAATTCTATTTTATTTGTATCGCTTCCATCCATATTTATTTTATTAATATCCTTTTATTTTCAATTCTTTTTGTTGTGCTATCTGAGTCTAATTTTTCCAGAAATGCAACAGTTATTTTTCTCGAAGTATTTAAAATAGATTTAGCAGTTTGTATTTCAAGTTTGTCATTATCCTCAAAATGTTTCAATATTTTTTCTTTTGATAAATTGAACCATTCCTGTTTAACATATATTCCATTTGCTAATCTGATAATTATTGATTTGTTTATCAGATAAGATATTACTTCTTTATCAATTTCACCCGTCTGAATTAAAGGATTGGTGTTATTGTTAATAGATTTTATAATTTCAGATATTTCCCCAGTATGCGAAGACTTGGAGTTATTATTTTCATTGAGTGAAATCAGGTCAGATTTATGATTAAATTTTGGATTTTGCCCCAGGATATCAAAAAGACTCCTAGCAGTTCTTGTTTCATATTCTGGAAATAATTTTTGTATAAGTTCTTTTTTATTTATTCCATCTCTCAAAGGGAAGTTGTCATGGAAGTTTTGTAGAATTTTTATCATTTCTTTTGATTTTTTTAACCACCATTTCACATCTATAAGCTGAATATCTTTATTGGTATTATTTTTAATTATGATAATAGTTTTACTTTTTTGTAAAATTAATAAATTATTTTTTATTTCATCTATGTTTTGATTAAGCTGTGTTTTTAATTTGCCTAACGTAATTACTTTATTAATATTTATTAATTTTTCAGTAGCATTTTGTATATCATTTTTTGATAATGCATTCAGGTATTCTTTATAAATAGATGATTTGAATAATTTTAAAGATGAGCCTGTGTTTAATATTTCTCCTCCTGCTATAGTTTCACCAGATGATCTTAGAATAATTGGATCATTAACTTTACATGATATTTTTTTATCTGATCTGAGATGGACATAATGGCTGGTATGATCGTTTATTTCTTTCAGGTTACCTAATATTAATCTGCAATTTATTTGCCTTGAACCTATAAATGCCTGGATTGTTGAATTATGTTTTATTGATTTTTTAAACGATTTTGACAGTTTTATTATTGCATCAAATGAATTATTTAATTCAGGTATAAATTCAGAAGTTATATGATCTCCTTTTGAGATGGAATTTTTATCAATATTTGTAAGATTTATTGCAAGTCTTGTTTTTGCATTAGCTGTATTTACATTTTGATCATATGTCTGCAATCCTCTGATTCTTGATTTTGTTATTCCATTTAAATATACGTCCTGTCCTTTTTCTAGTTTTCCTTCAAGTAGTGTCCCTGTAACAATTGTTCCGTATCCTTTTTTATGAAAAACTCTGTCTGTATACATTCTTGCATTTGAGGTAATTTTTGGAGAAGCCAATTCATCTAATTCAGAAAAAATAAGATTTTTTAATTTATTTATATCTTCAGTATTTGTTGAATCTACTACTATATTTTTACTTTCGTCATATTCATAATCTTTAAGCAAGTTTTTGGTATCTGACAATGTTCTGCTTATCATTTCTTCAGAAGCGAGATCTTTTTTGGTTACAATTAATATAATCCGGGGGATATTTAAAAGTTTTAGAATTTCCAGATGTTCAATAGTTTGTTGTTTGATTGATTCGGTGGCTGCTACTACAAGTAATGCAAGATCTATTGCAAAAACGCCTTTTAACATATTATCAACAAGATCTTCATGTCCGGGAACATCAATAATTCCCACAGGTTCATTTGTATTTGTGTTATTCAGCCATGCAAAACCAAGATCAATGGTCATTTCTCTTTCTTTTTCTTCCTTGAGTCTGTCTGGGTCAATGGAAGTAAGATTTTTAATTATTGTGGATTTACCGTGATCTACATGTCCGGCTGTACCTATTACATTCATTATTTACCCGATGGATATAAAATTTCCCTGAATAATTCGTTACTTAACAATTTGCCTTTGTCAGTTAGCTTAATAATATCATCGTTTGTTTTAATTAAATTATAATCTATAAAATTATTTAGATTTTCAGGTAGGAACTTTTCAATATTTTCATTAAATTCATTATTGAATTTTGATTTACTAAGTCCTGTGTTTTTTCGTAGTGCAAATATTATATATTCTTTTTGTTTTATATCTTTTGTGATTATTTCATGATCATAGACAAAATTAATTGTTTTAATAAATTCATTAAAATTATTTATTTGGGAATTACTATTGTTTTGAATTTTACTTATATGTTGAATATATTTTTTTGGAGATTTGATGTTGCTAAACCTTATTTCATTAAGGTATGAATGAGCTCCAGGGCCTACTCCTAAAAAATTCTTATTATCCCAGTAGTTTGAATTATGTATACTTTCATAACCCTCAAGAGCCCAGTTTGAAATTTCGTAATTAGTGTAGTTATTCTTTTTTAATGTTGAATAAATAGTATTAAAGATCTCAATATAAGTATCTTCATCCAGTTCTTTGATTTTCTTTTCTTTTACAAATTTATGAAAAGGGGTATTAGGTTCTATGGTAAAAGAATATGAAGAGAAATGAGTAGGGTTGAATTTAATTAATGTTTCTACTGTTTCTTTAATTTCAGCTACAGTCTGGTACGGAATTCCAAACATAATATCTACACTGAAATTCTTTGCTTTTTTATCATTAAGATTTTCAAGAGCATTCAGTGCTCCTTTCCTGTTGTGATTTCTGCCGATAAATTTAAGTGTTTTATCATTTAAACTCTGTATACCTACACTGAACCGATTTATTCCTGAATGTTGATAATCATCAACTTTTGTTTTTGTTAAATCCAGAGGATTACATTCCAAAGTAATTTCTATATCTTTTTTTAGATTAAAATTTTCTTTTATTATATTTATAATGTTTTGAATATATTTTGATTCTATCCATGAAGGAGTACCTCCACCAAAGAATATTGATTTTATTTTTTGGTTTTCAAATAATGTGCCCCAGTAAATAATTTCTTTTTCTATTGAATTAATAAGGTTTTCAGTCAAATGATCCACATCAGAATAAGCATTGAAATCGCAGTAAGGACATTTTATTTCACAGAAAGGGATGTGTACATAAATACTTTCGAAAGAATTTTCAGGTTTATTTTGGTTTTCCATTTTTATTTTGGTTTTCCTGATCTTCTTCACGGTATTCCCCGTCTATGATAGTTTTATTGTCTTTTTTGTATTGGTTTACTACTTTTTTCGGGGCTAATTTTAATAAAATCATAATACCCGCAACAATCGCAATTATGTCATCCACTCTACCCATAACAGGTATGAAATCTGGCAAAATATCAATTGGAGAAATTACATAAATCAATGCCAAAGGCAGAGCAATTCTGATCCAGAACGGAACACGTGAGTCTGTCAGTAATTTCCATATAAGTCTTATTGAGCTAATTAATCTAAATAAAAACATATAGATTTCTCCTTATATTTAGTATACATTAAATTGACTTGGAGAGCTTATATTGAATTTGTTAATTTATGGTGAAAATTTATATGATAAAAGTCATTTTAAAGATGACTTTATAAATAAGTATGGAAACTCTTCTGATTATCGTTTTTTTTATCTTGATAATATTGATTTAAATCAATTGTCTTCAGAAGTTGTTTCATATGATATGTTCCAGCAGAATAAGTGCATAGTATTAAAAAAAATAGAATCTGATGAAAAAAATATTAATATTGCTAAGATAGATTCTATAATTACAGATTCGATAAATCCTAATAACAGTATATTGATAGACTGGGATGGAAAACTTAATAAAGAAATTCAAAAAACATATATATTTAAGAATTTTGAAAAGAAAATTTTTAATAACCCGGCAAATAAAAATGAAGAGATTAAATGGATACAGTCGCTTGCAGTTACCTATGACCTTGATTTAGATTACAATGCTGCGAAATATCTTTCTGATATAAATGACTGGGATAGTTTGAGTATATTTAATGAAATTAAGAAATTATCAGTTATATTTAAGTCAGATCATAAAAGTAATAATTTAGGTGTTAATGATATTAAAAATCACATTTCGAGCCCAAGACACAGGTATAAAATATTTGCTCTGGTTGATGATTTGATTATGCTTAGGGAACAAAAAGCGTTGTTTCAATTAAAAGAATTTGTTGCTTCAGGAGCGGGATTTTCATATCTTATATCTATGATTGCTCGGCAGATAAGAATTATTGCTTCAGCTAAAAGTAGAATTGAAGAAGGGCAGAATATGACTGAAATTAATAAAAGCCTGGGGTTGCCTTCTTATGTTTTTAATTTGACAATACAATTAGCAAAACAAACGAGTTTTGATAGAATAAAAAATTTAAGCAATATATTACTTGAACATGATTTGAAATTTAAGACTTCTACTATTCCAGAAGAAGATTTAATTTATGCCATGGCTTCAAAAATATTAAATAATTAATTAAGGAGATTAATATGCAGTTATCGAAATATCCAAGAGTTAAATTAATACATTCCCCAACTCCATTGGAGCATCTGGTAAATCTAACAAAGAAACTGGGTGGCCCTGAGATATATATAAAAAGAGATGATTGTACTGGGTTGGCATTTGGAGGTAATAAATCCAGGAAACTGGAGTTTCTGATTGGTGATGCCTTGGATAAAAATGCTGATGTGGTTATAACTGCAGGAGCTGTTCAGTCGAATCATTGCAGGCAGACAGCAGCAGCTGCCACAAAATTTGGCCTTAAATGTATTATTGTTGCAAGGCCTTCATGGTCAAAAGATTATAATGGAAATATTTTTCTTGATGAATTATTGGGAGCTGAATTGGTTTTAATAGATGAAGATGGGGAAGCTTTAGATAAGGGAGGAACGTTATCAATGGATGATACTATTAATAATATTATGCACGATTTAAAAGATAAGGGTAAAAATCCATATTTTATTCCTGTAGGCGGTAGCAATCATATTGGTAGCCTGGGATATATTTCAATGACGATGGAAATGATATCACAGGCCAATGATATGGGAATTGAAATTGGAAGCATGGTAGCAGCTTCAGGAAGCGGAGGAACACAGACAGGAATGATTTTAGGTGCTGATGTTGAAAAGTCAGGTATTAATGCTGTTGGCATGGGAATTAGTTCTGATGCTTCGGTCGTGATACCAAAATTAAAAGATTTATGTAATGAAACATCTAAATATTATGACCTTGGTTTATCTTATGAGGAAAATGATATTATTTTCAATGATAATTATATTGGGGAAGGATACGGTATCCCATCTGAAGAAATGATTGAAGCAGTAAAATTGCTGGCTCGATCAGAAGGAATAATTCTTGATCCTGTATATTCCGGGAAGGCATTTGCAGGAATGATTGACTTGGTTAAAAAAGGATATTTTGATGAATCAAAAGCTTTAGTATTTATACATACTGGCGGCACTCCAGCATTGTTTGTCTATTCAAATAGTTTCAGAGAATATTTATAGAATTATATTAAGGGATTTCATATGAGTGGTACTATAAAGGATCAAATACACTATCTTTCAATTGATCAGATAAAGGAATTATATGAAACCAAGGAAATTACTCCTTTAGAAGTAACTGAATTTATGTTTGATAGAATTGATTCCCTGGATTCAGAACTTCTTTCATATGCTACTTTGATGAAAGAAAGTGCATTAAAAACAGCAGAAGATATATCTAAAATTCCTGTTGAAAACTTTGGCCCGTTACATGGAATTCCTATAGGAGTAAAGGACTTATGTTACACAGAAGGTGTAAGAACGATGGCAGGTACAGCAGTTTTAGAAAATTTTATTCCAAAATATGATGCTACAGTAATTACCAAATTAAAAAATGCCGGTGCAATACTTCTTGGAAAACTTAATTTAACTGAAGGTGCGATGGGTGGATATAATCCTCGAAGGCAGGCACCAAAAAACCCATGGAATACTGAAAGATGGGCAGGCTCTTCTTCAAGTGGTTCTGGAGTTGCCACAGCAGCAGGGCTTTGTACTGGTTCTTTAGGAAGTGATACAGGTGGGTCTATACGATTCCCATCAGCTGCCTGTGGAGTAGTGGGATTAAAACCTACTTATGGAAGAGTGAGCAGATACGGAGTTTTAGATCTGGCACAATCGTTGGATCATGTGGGGCCTATGACCCGTTCAGTTAAAGATGCGTGGGATATGTTTTCTGTAATAAAAGGATTTGATAAAAATGATTTTACTTCAGTTGCCGACATACATGATGAGGATCCGGCGACTATAAATATCAATAATATAAAAATTGGATATGATGATAACTATGCCAGCAAAGGGGTTAATAAAGAAATATCAGATGCTGTGAGACAGGCGCTTAAAGATATACAGAGTTTGAATTTAGAAATTCAGGATGTAAAGATGCCCGATGTGGAAGAATTCTTGCCATACTGGAGAACATTGTGTACTTCTGAAGCTGCATATGCTCATGCTGAAAATTACCCATCACGTAAAAATGAGTATGGCAAATGGTTTAGAGGATGGCTTGAAACAGGGCATTCTGTGACCAGAGAAGAATATATAGAAGCCTGTAACAAAAGAGATCAAAGTAATACTTTAATTGCAAATTCATTAAAGAATGTTGATGTTTTAATTGCCCCCTGTGTTATAGATTTCCCTCATTATGTTGATGATTCCATTCATTACGGACCAATGGACAATCTCAGAGGCACAGCATTTCAGAAATTCACAGTACCTTTTGATTATAATCGATACCCCACACTTACTCTTCCGTGTGGTATAAGTTCCTCTGGAATGCCTGTTGGATTACAAATAATAGGACATCCAATGACAGAATCAATTATTTGTGCTCTTGGAGTAGCATACGAAACTTCAACACAATGGAGTAGTGCTCATCCGAATATATAAATTTTAAGAGTTATTTATTATTACAGGAGAATAATTACCATTTATTATTTGCTGAATTAGATCTTTATTTGTTTCTATTTTTTCTGATTCAAATTTTGTTGCCCATGTTGCTATATCTTTTTCAAGATGACAATCGCTTGATCCAATCATTTTAAGTGAGCATTTTTCTGCAAGTTTTTTTGAGAAGTGATTTTGAAAATCTGTACCTCTGCCATTATTTGTTTCGAGCGCGTTTATAAGATTAATTATTTCTGATTTTGATGTGTTGTTAATTCTGTTATTAAATTCAGTAGTATTCATTTTTTCATTTTCATTGATAATCCTTCTGTAGGGATGAGCCCATATCATGGCACCATTTACATTTCTTACTTCTTTGTGAAGGAATTCTATTCTGTGCATTCCAAATTTATATTCTATAAGTCCATATACTAAAATATGTCCGATGTCAGTATTAATTTCACTTCCAGTGAAAATTTTAATATCATATTTTTTTGAAATATTATTTAATTCTTCTTCATTGTTAAAATAATCATGATCAGTAATACATATTCCGTCTATTCCTTTTTCTTTGGAATTAATAGCTATTTGATCTATGCTAAGCAATGAATCATCAGAATTATTAGAATGGCAGTGAAGGTCTATTATCATTTCTTTATTCTATATAAATAATTGCCCCCGTGTAAACTTGAGTCATATCGTATCAAGAAATATATTGACAAAAGAATCAAAATAACATATTCTATTAGTAATAAGTTTTATATGTTATATTTGGAGATGATTAATGGCTTTTAGAGAATCTGACTTTACAAAAGAAGCTCAGGCTGTACTGCATTTGTCACAGGAACTAATGTGGAAATATAAACACACACAATGGGATCCTGAGCATATATTATTGGCTTTGCTTGAACATGAAAAAGGTGTTCCGATGCTTATATTTGATGAATTACACACAGCAGTTAAATCTTTAAGAAACAGATTAGTTTCTGCTATGGAATCTACTATAGGAATGAGATATCCGTCATCACAGGTATACGCATCTCCAAGACTTGAAGCCTTACTTGAAAGATCTAAATCTGAAAGTAAAAGATTACAGGATGATTTTATCAGTACTGAACATTTTCTGATTGGCTTATGTCATGAACAACAAGGTTTGGTTGTAAGATTATTTAGGGAATTTAATATTGAAATAGAAAAAGTTTATAGAGCTTTACAAAAAATTAGAGGTAGTCATAGAGTATCAGATGAAAATGCTGAAAAGAAATATCAGTCTCTTAACAGATATACAACTGATTTAACTAATTTAGCTTCTAGAGGCAAACTGGATCCGGTTACGGGTCGTGAAGAAGAAATATCTCGGGTGATACAAACATTAATAAGAAGAACTAAAAATAATCCAGTATTAATTGGTGGCCCTGGTGTTGGAAAAACAGCTATTGCAGAAGCTTTGGCACAAAAAATAGTTAAAAATGATGTTCCTCGTATATTAAGAGATAAAAAAATATTATCTTTAGATATGGGAGCCTTAATTGCGGGAAGTAAATTCAGAGGCGAATTTGAAGAAAGATTAAAAGCTGTTATGGATGAAATTAAAAGTTCTGATGGCAGCATAATATTATTCATTGATGAATTACATACGGTTGTAGGAGCTGGGTCTGCGGAAGGAGCTATAGATGCTAGTAATTTAATGAAGCCTGCTTTATCAAGAGGCGAATTACAGTGTATGGGAGCAACAACAGAATCAGAATATAAAAAATATATAGAAAAAGATGGAGCTCTTGAAAGAAGATTTCAGCCTGTTTTGATTAATGAGCCTAATACAGAACTCGCGGTTGAAATGCTAGAAGCATTAAAGCCCAGACTTGAAGATCATCATAAAATTAAAATTAATAATGAAGCTTTAGATTCTGCAGTTAAACTTGGACAAAGATATATTAGTGGTCGATTGTTACCGGATAAAGCTATTGATCTTATAGATGAAACAGCAGCCAGATTAAGAATTGAAAATAAAGATACTGATATTAAAGATGAGCTTTCTGTAAAAAAGGATGAATTAGCAGATCTTAAATTGAAGGAATATGATGCTTCCAAATCAGAAGATTATAATTTGGCCGCAGAATTAAAAGAAAAAAGAATAATTCTTGAACAGGAAATAAAAAATCAGACAGAAAAACCTGTAGATTCTAATATTATTCTTCAACCTGAAGATATTGCTAAAACTGTTTCTACATGGACAGGAATCCCTGTTACAAATCTCTTAAATGATGAATCAAAAAAATTAATGAAGATTGAAAAATATCTTCATAAAAGAGTTATAGGACAGAACAATGCTGTCAAATCAATTTCTGATGCATTAAGAAGATCAAGAGCCGGACTTAAAGATCCTTCAAAACCCATTGGAAGCTTTTTATTTATGGGACCAACAGGAGTTGGAAAAACAGAACTTGCTAAAGCTTTGTCGGAATTTATGTTTGATGATGAATTAAATATGATCAGAGTAGATATGTCAGAATATGTGGAAAAGCACAGTGTATCAAGACTTATTGGATCCCCTCCTGGATATGTTGGATTTGATGAAGGCGGACAATTAACTGAAAATGTAAGAAGAAGACCTTATAGAGTTATACTTTTTGATGAAATTGAAAAAGCACACCCGGATGTATTTAATATACTTTTACAAATATTAGATGACGGAAGATTAACAGACGGTCAGGGCAGAACAGTAGATTTTACGAATACTATTGTTATTATGACAAGTAATCTTATTACAGCAGATAATATGACTAATAATTTTGGATTTTTACAGGATCTTTCAGATCAGGAAGCTGTTAAACAAAGATCTTCAATTGATAAAGTTTTAAAAAAATCTTTCAGACCTGAATTTATTAACAGAATTGATGAAATTATTGTTTTTGAAAAATTAACAAAAGATGAATTGAAGCAAATTTCTGATCTGATAATTAAAGACATTCAGAAAAGACTTGATGAAAAAGGAATTGAAATCCATTTAAATGATTCTGCAAAAGAATTACTGATATCTGAAGGTTATGACGAAGAATTTGGTGCAAGACCACTAAAGCGACTAATTCAAAGAAAAATTGAAAATGAAATATCAACTATGATAATTTCAGGTAAAGTATCAGAAGGTATTAAAATTAATATCACTGCTTCTGATGGAAACCTTAAATTTAAGAAAACTAATATAAAAAGTAAATCGAAAACACTATCTGCATAAATTTCTTTTCTTTTTTTTAAGTGGTATAATTTTTTTTACTTTCTTTTTCCGCAGTAGCTCAGTGGTAGAGCGGTCGGCTGTTAACCGATTGGTCGTAGGTTCGAATCCTACC
>VFGQ01000098.1 GCA_009391605.1 SAR202 cluster bacterium | reverse complement strand
TTCAAATCTTTCTAAGCAATTGGCTGATGAATCAGATTACTTAATTCAGTTATCCCCAAAATATTTTTCTAACTTATGGATTAATAGAAAACGCAGACCGTACAATGATAACAGAAAGAATTCAAGATATAGAAAAAACTATAGAAAAAAACAATAATTTCGTTAAAGTTTAGTTCTTTAATAGTTGAAAAAGTTCTGATATAGTTATTAAGTTTTGTTTTTACAGGAGTTTTAATGTCTGTTAGTGTTGTTTTAGGTGCCCAATGGGGTGATGAAGGTAAAGGTAAAATAATTGATTTAATCGCTAGAGATTATGATGTCATAGCAAGATTTTCTGGTGGCAATAATGCTGGGCATACAGTGATTAATGAATTTGGAACTTTTTTCTTTCATTTAATGCCTTCTGGTATGTTTAATCCTAATACAAAAAACATTATCGGTAATGGTGTTGTAATTGACCCTAAAATTTTAACTGAAGAAATAAATTCATTAGTTAAATCAGGAATAGATATTAAAGGTAGATTTTTAATAAGTGACAAATCTCATTTAATTTTACCTTATCATATCGACATAGATCATTTAGTTGAGAAATCAAGAGGTAAAGATTCTATTGGTACAACGGGGCGAGGTGTTGGTCCTGCGTATGCTGACAAAGCAGCTAGAATTGGAATAAGAGCAGGTGATTTCTTGAATTATAAAATTGATGACAGTTATATTATTGATAGAATTAAACAGGCTGTGAAACATGCTAATTTTATTATTGAAGCATATGGGGGAAAATCTCATAAAGTTTCGGATATTTTAGAATATTGTTATAAATATTTTGAATTTTTGAATGAATATGTTGGATCTGTTGAATTACAAACACAGAGTGCATTGGAAAATGGTAAAAAAATATTAGCAGAAGGTGCTCAGGGATCATTATTAGATTTGGATCATGGTACTTATCCTTTTGTAACTTCTTCAAATTCATCCATTGGCGGTGTTCAAACTGGCCTTGGTGTAAATCCCTTTCAAATTGAGAGTGTTATAGGTATTTATAAAGCATACACCAGCAGAGTTGGCTCAGGGCCATTCCCAAGCGAAATTGAAGGTGTTGTAGCAAATAACTTAAGAGAAATAGCTCATGAGTATGGCACTACAACTGGAAGACCCAGGAGATTAGGTTGGTTTGATGCAGTGGCAGCCAAGTATAGTGCAAAAATTAATGGTTTTAATTCTTGGATATTAACTAGATTGGATTGCTTGGATAATATTAATGAATTAAATATAGTCGATTACTATGAATACATGGGGCAGAAAATTGATTATATCCCTTCTGATATTTCAAGTTTAGAAAAATGCAAACCAGTTTTAAAATCATTTCAACCTTGGAACAAATCTACATATGGATGTACAAAGCTTAAAGACTTACCTTATGAGGCAAGGAAATATATAGAATTTATTGAAAATTATATTAATGTTCCTTTGAAGATTATATCTACCGGGCCAAAGAGGGATGAGGCAATATTTATAGATTAATATAGACTTAAATTATTTTAAATCTATATTATATTTTTTTATTGATTCGTCTAAGATAGCTTTTGTTTGGTCATCAGGTTCTGTCATTGGTAATCTCGGAGATCCTATATCATAACCTGCTTTTTTCACATAGTATCTTATTGGGATAGGATTTGTTACGACAAAGATTATATTAAAAAATTCTAATAATCTTTGGTGCTCCTTCCCTGCAACTTCTATATTTCCTTCTAATACATGACCAATTAATTGTTTTATTTGAGAACTTAAAATATGTCCTGCTACACTTACAATTCCATATCCTCCCGCGGATAAGATGTATAAAGTTTCATTATCATTTCCGCTCCATACTTTGAAATCATCAGAAGTATTACTTATTATTCTAGTTATTTGATCTAAATCACTGCTAGCTTCTTTTATTCCTACAATATTTTTTAAGTTACTCAATTTAATTGTTGTTTCGTCAGTCATATTTAAACTTGTTCTACTAGGTACATTGTATAAAATACATGGAATGGAGACTTCTTCAGAAATTGATTTGAAATGTTGATATAAACCATCTTGTGTGGGTTTGTTATATGAAGGAACAGTCAATAATAATCCATCTACTTCTGCTGCCTCAGCTAATTTACTTAATTTAACGCTTTCTTTTGTATTATTATTTGTAGTCCCTGCTATCAAGGCATGTTCAGCACCAATACTTTCTTTTACTACGGAAAATAATTTAAGTTTTTCTTGATCGTTGATTGTAGGAGCTTCTCCTGTAGTACCTCCAATAACTAGGCCATCACTACCACTATCTATTATTGCTTTAGATAATTTTGCTGCCATATCATAATTGATGTCCCCATTTTCATCAAATGGCGTTATCATTGCAGTTAATAATCTTCCTATTTGCATATTATTTTTTACTGAAATTTTAATTGGTTAGGATATATTAGCCAATTTTTTGAAATACTTCAAGAATTTGAATAGCATTCAGCGCTGCACCTTTTATCAAATTATCACTTACAGCCCAAAGGTTAATAGCATTTTCATTGGAAATATCCTGCCTTAATCTACCAACAAAAACATCATTTTTCCCCTCTCCAAATACTGGTGTGGGATATGAATTTGTACTAATATCATCAATTACAGTTATGCCTTTATAATTATTTAATAGATTGGTAATTAAATTTAAATCGGGATTAGAATGAAACTCAATATTTATACTTTCTGAATGACAACGAATAACAGGGACTCTGACACAAGTTGCTGAAACTTTTAAATTAGGTTCTGATAAAATTTTCCTTGTTTCGTAGAGCATTTTCATTTCTTCTTTTGTATATAAGTTTTCTTCAGGTGTCTCAACATGAGGAATTAAATTCAAACCTATAGTATGAGGGTATACATTCATTTCTTCTGATACTTTCCCTGTTTCAAGGTAATGTTTTGTTTGGTTAATTAATTCTTCAATAGCTAAATTTCCAGTTCCTGATACAGCTTGGTATGTGTCAACAATTATTCTTTTTAATTTATATTCTGATCTTAGTGCATCTAATATCATTGCCAAAGGAGTTGTTGTGCAATTAGGTATTGCAACAATTCCTTTATGCATGTTAAGACTGTCTGAATTTATCTCTGGAATTACTAGAGGGACATCATCGTTCAACCTAAATTCTGAGCTGTCATCAATCATAATAACGTTATGTTCTTTTGATTTTTCTGCAGCCATTTTACTTACTTCTGAAGATGCAGAACTAAATACAAAATCTAATCCAGAGTAAAAGTCATCCGAATTTTCTTGAACAGTATACTCTTGGTTTTGATAGTTGATCTTTTTTCCTATTGATCTATTTGATGCAGACAATCGAAGATCTGTAATACTTAAATTCGAATTTGGCAATAAGTCTAGAAATACTTTTCCTACTGCGCCCGTTGCTCCGATAATACCTAATTTCATTATTCACCTTTTATTTCTGTTATAGAAAATTATATGTAGTATTATATATGTATATGGCTAATTTCAAATAGTAGAATTCTATGTTATATATAATAGCTTCTCCAATAGGGAACTTGGAAGATCTTACTTTAAGATCAATTAGAATTTTGAAAGAGATTGATTTAATTTTTTGCGAGGATACCAGAGTAACAAAAAAATTATTAAGACACTATGAGATTACCAAACCATTATTACGATATATTGATGATGATTCAAAAATTAATTTTTACAGAGATAAATTGAAATCAAATGATATCGCATTAATAACTGATGCAGGAACTCCATTATTATCTGACCCAGGTTATAAATTAATTAATATTGCACGTCAAAATAATATTGATGTTACATCTATACCAGGAAGTTCTGCTTTAATGACAGCAGTATCCTTATCAGGTAGGAAAATGAATAATTTTATATTTGAAGGTTTTTTTTCAAAAAAATCTACTGATCAATTGATATTATCTTCTAAATTAAGGTATAGAACAAAAGACACTTTTCTTTTTGACAGTCCCAAGAGAATTAATGCAACATTAAATTTTTTAAAAAACAAATTATTAGAAAGAGATGTCATAGTATTCCATGAATTAACCAAATTAAATGAAAAAGTAATTGCATTTAATTTGGTTGATTTACCTTTATATGATTTTAAACCATTAGGAGAATATATTATTTTAATTTCAGGTACAACTATTAAGTATTCAAAAATAGATGAAGATTTTTCCACTTATATTAAAAAAGAAATTGAATATTTAGTTACAAATGGATTATCCCTTAAAAATTCTGCAAAAATTATAGCTGATATATTCGATTTACCAAGAAAAGATATTTATAATATTTGGATAGATAAAAATTAATTCTTAATTATATTAATTTATGAGCAAAAGTAAGAAAAATATTTTAGTTTCTGTTGCCTGGCCATATGCAAATGGAGGGATACATATTGGTCATTTGGCCGGATGTTATTTGCCAGCAGATATATTTGCAAGATTCCATCGTATGTTGGGTAATAATGTATTAATGGTTTCTGGTAGTGATGCACATGGCACTCCTGTAGTAATTAAATCTATACAAGAAAATAAAACACCAGAACAACTATTTAATTTTTACCATAAAGATATTTTGAAAACTTGGAAAAACATAGGAATTGATTTTGATTTATTTACATCTACACATACTGAAAATCATGAAAAAGTGGTTCAGGATATTTTCCTTGACTTATTAGGTAAAGGATTTATTTATGCACAGGAAATGATTTTACCTTATTGTTCTGAATGCGAAAGATTTTTGGCAGACAGATATATTGAGGGTACTTGCCCAAATTCTGAATGTAATTCTAAAGATGCTAGAGGTGATCAATGTGATAATTGCGGAAAGACTCTTGATCCTAAAGATTTAATAGATATAAATTGTAAAATTTGTTCAAAATCAGATGTAATTAGTTTTGAAAAATCTGATCATTATTTTTTGAAACTTAGTCATTTTCAGAATGATTTAAAACAATGGTTAAATTCCAAAAATAATTTTAAATCAAATGTTAAAAATACTTCTTTAGGATTTTTATCAGAAGGATTGATTGACAGACCAATAACCAGAGATATTGACTGGGGTGTAAAAGTTCCTGTCAAAGGATGGGAAACTAAGAGAATTTATGTTTGGTTTGAAGCAGTTTTAGGATATTTATCTGCCTCTATTGAGTTTTTTTCAACAACTGATGATAAAGATGGATGGAAAAACTTTTGGCAAAATTCATCAGAGGCATATTATTTTATGGGAAAAGATAATATTATATTTCATTCTATAATTTTGCCTTCTATCTTGTTAGGTAAAGGTGAATTAAATTTGCCTCATAACATACCTGCTAATGAATATTTAAACCTTGAAGGACTTAAATTATCATCTAGTAGGAATTGGGCTTTATGGGTGAATGAATTAAGCGATATATACGAACCTGATTCTATTAGATATTCACTGGCATCAAATTTTCCCGAAACATCTGATACTGATTTTAGTTTAGATGAACTTATCAGATCTAATAATCAGGAACTTGTTGCTACCTATGGGAATTTAGTTAATAGAATAGTTAATATTTGTATTAAAAATTTTGATTCTAAAATTCCTAAAGCAATACAAATTGATGATGATAGTCAAAAAATCATAGATATGTGTCACGACACATTAAGAGTAGTGAAAGATGAAATTTCTAATGTAAGACTTAGAAGAGGCCTTTCTGAAATAATGAAATTATGTGGAAATATTAATAAATATATTGATTTGAAAGAACCTTGGAAATTAGTTAAATCTGATGAAGAAAAAGCGTCTGAAGTTATTTGGGTTTGTATGACATCTATTAATTGTTTAAAAATATTATTTAATCCATATATTCCATTTTCTTCTGAGAAATTAAATAAGATTTTAGGATTTTCTAACGATTTGATATCTAAATGGGAGTGGACTGAATATGATTTACCAATAAATCAGGAAATAAATTCTTTAGGCCCTTTGTTTAAGAAAATAGAAGTTGCGTAAATGGTAATTTCTACATCTCTAACTAACAGGATAAATAATGTAATTAAAGCTGATTTGGATTTAATGAAACAACAATTAATAGATCTTGATTTTGAAGATGATTATATAAATGATTTAGCTAAAGAAGTAACTTCAACCTCAAAACAAGGTAAATTATTACGCTCGATGCTAACTCTTCTTATTGGGCAGATGTCCAAAGAGATGGATGAAAATATTAACATAAATATAGTTAAAGTATCTGTTGCTATTGAATTATTACATACTGCTAGTTTAGTTCATGATGATATTGTTGATAATGCTACTCAAAGAAGAGGGAAAGAATCATTTAATTATGTATATGGAAATGATATGGCTGTAATGATGGGAGATATGATTTTTGCGAAAGCTGGTATGTTTGTATTTGATACTTCGAATGTTGAAGTTATGAATAAATTTGGTAGCACTATTGTTGATCTTTCAATGGGGCAATTATTAGAAATGAAAAGTAGAAATAATATAAAACAATCTAAAGAGAATTATTTATATAGAATTCGTAAAAAAACTGCCTCATTATTTGAGACTGCTACTTGGTCAGGCAGTGTTTTGGCAAATATGGATAAAGAAGAAAATGACAAATTAGGACAATTTGGTATGAATTTGGGGCTAGCATTTCAGATTTTTGATGATATTAGAGATTTTACCGATTTAAATAATAAGATCAATAAATCTGGTAAAAATATAGGAATTGATATTAATAATGGAATCTTAACTTTGCCAGTGATTCTGTCTTTAGAAAATAATTTTGAGGCTAATCCGTTCTATAAGCCGATAAAATTTAATGATGAAATTAATGTTAAAGATCTTGGACTATATTTAATTCAAGAAGGTTTTATACAACAAGCTAAATCGATTGGAAATACATATATAGAGAAAGCTATTAATAATTTGCAATACTTCAAATCAAATGAAATAACAAATATTTTATTTGAAATAGCAAATTCAATTAAATAAATTTAATTTAATCTGTATTTAGTTTCCCCGTTTATAATTGTGTTTATAACTTTGACTTCCAATAATTCGTTATAATTTTTTATATTTGATAAATTTTTATTTAAAATTATCAAATCAGCATTTTTTCCTGTTTTTATAGATCCTATTTTTTTATCCATTTTTATAGATTTTGCATTGTTGATAGTAAATGCTTTTATTATTTCTGTTAAATGGATTTGGCCCTTACCAGGTAAATTATTCCCATTTTTTGTATTTCTTGTCAGAGCAGAATAGATAAGCAAAAATGGATTGTTATTTGCAAATGGTGAGTCAGTTCCTATTCCGTAATTAAAGCCATATTTATTACTTTCATATAAGTTAAATATATTTTTTATATCAAAATAATCCTGATTATTTAAGTAAAAATCCCCGTGATCATAAATAAAGTTAGGATTAAAAATCAGATGTAAATTTTCTTTATTATAATTTTTGTAATATTCAGGTATAAATTCTGTTGCATGTTCTATCCTGATGATTCTATTTCTCAGGATATCTTTATTATCTTCATAAAGGTTGGAAAGAATTTTATGTATAGTTTCGGAATCTATTGCATGAAATGCAGCATCATTATTAAAAGTTTTCAGATATTTATTTAGAATATTTTTAAATTCATTATAATCATATTTTTCATCGATCATGAATTTTGTAGGTCCAAGATATAAATTTCTATTATTTTTTATATCTTGGAAATTTTTTATTTCTTCAGCGCCTGGCATGTAACATATATTTTGATCAATTGTTTTGTTATTTATATATTTTTTAATAGTTTTGAATTTTCCTACATCATTCAAAGCCCCAGCTTCAACTAATGTTGTATAACCATATTTAAGTAATATTGAATTGTATAAACAAATATTTTGATCAAACTTATCTTGTGTTGATAATTGATATATCCTTTTATGAATTTCTTTAGAATTTATTGGATATTCATTAGAATATTTTTCAATTTCGTTTTTATTAAACCCAAGCGAAACTAATGTTTTTTTATTAGTAAATACTAAATGACCAGTCCTATGTTTTATGATAATTGGTCTTTGAATATTTAAATTATCAAAAAATTCTATATTAATTTTTTGTTTTATATTTCTGTGTTCGAATCCATGGAATTTTAATACTTTTGGACTTTTTTGATTAGTGAAATTTTTAAAATATATTTCGATATCTTTACGATTGTTAAATAATTTTCCAGATAAATCTATACTTTCTAAATTAGAAATTGATTCAAATAAATGTATGTGCGAATCAATTAAACCGGGTAATACAGAATTATTTTTGCAATCAATTATATCCAATGATTTAAATGATATATTTATATCATCTATATCTCCTATAAATTTAATTCTATCATTTTTGATTAATATTGAT
>VFGQ01000107.1 GCA_009391605.1 SAR202 cluster bacterium | reverse complement strand
GATTTAAATGATAAAGATTTGATAATTTTGCAGGCTTAGGCCAGTAATCTGCCTGCCTGATTGCTCTTGGTCCGTATCTTGCTCCTGGTCGGCCTACGACTCCCATATCTACCGGAGCTCCTATAATAGCTATGTCAGCATTCATGGATTTAAGTTCTTTAGTATTAACAGCAAAAGGAGTTCCTAGGTATGTGGGGATACCTATATAACTTGGATGTAATTCATCATCATGTAATTCTGGCATGTTATTTAGTGAAAGCTAGAGCTTGTGAAGGATTAGATATTAAAATTTTATTTATAAGATCTTGATTGTATCCACGTTGGAGCATTCTTGGAACTATGAAAGATAAGATATAGCTAAAACCCCATCCACCATATTTTAATGTTTGAACTTTTGTACATACATCGTGAGCTATTAATATTTTTGATGAATAACCTTCGTTTGCTAACCAAAGAATATCAGCTATTCTTTTAGCATCTGATGGCATATCTATTAATTCATTTGCAGGGTAATAAGCTTTTTCTCTTCCAAATAAATCCCACTCAAAGAAACATCCTTTTTCTCCAATTCGTTTTAATGTGTCTTTTTCAAATACAGTTCTGTCCAGATGTCCCATTATTACATTTTTAAGATCTGCTCCAGCTTTTTCCAGTATATCAATTGCAATTAATGGAGCATGTTCATCTCTGCCAGGATGAATAAGAATAGGGCATCCTGTCTCTTTTTGAGCAATTGCTGATGCTATCAAAGTCTTTTCTTCTTCAGGATGTAATGGATGAGAACAACCTACTTCTCCAATGATTCCTGTTTTAATATTTCGTCCATCAACTCCCATGGTAATATCGTTTATGATTATTTCAGCAAGATCCTCGCTGGTGTTTTGAGTTACCCATTTGGGGTGATATTGATGAACATAAAATGATCCTCCCATAATGATATGAGTATCAGTTAGATTAGAAACTTTTAACAAACCTTCCGCATCTCTTTTTATTCCAATACTAGTAGCTTCTACAAGGCTTTTGCCTCCTAGCGCTTTATATACATTAACTTCTTCCACTGCAGTATTAATATCACCTAGTCGTCCGTTATCTTTGTTTTTCCATCCATGATGGTATATTAATCCTATATTATCTAACGATACCGGTTCATTAAATACTTTTCTTCTGCTCGCCCCAAGATCCTGATTTCTCCATTTTCTTTCTTTTTCAGAATTAGGTTCATTAATGGGGTCAGTAGAGTCAAATAAAATATGTTCATGGGTAAGTGTTATACCCAGTTCATCAGGATTAATTAATCCTCTTACAGTTTGTATTTTACCTTTTGTAGCTGACATTTTTATAAATTTATTTATTTAATTCTATTATGTGATATGAAATCTTATTTTCAAGCAAATTATTAATAACAATTATATTTTATCTTTCATTTTCTGCATTTTGTTTTGGTTCATATCCAATTGTTTTACGAGTATGATCTAAATCCCAAAATCTCCATTTATTATTTGAAACACCATAAAAGATTTGAAAATCAAGTTTTTCTTTTTCGATGCATTTGTCTATTAATTGAGCAAGGTCCTCATGATATAAAAGTGTGGCAAAATGACGTACATCAGTTTTTGGAGAATTGTCAGGCCTTACTGTACCTATTCTTAAACAAGCGGATTCGATACCATGATGTTCAAAATAATATCTTGCAACTGCTTCTCCAAATGCTTTGGAAATCCCATAGTCTGAATCAGGTCTGATAGGCACAGATGAGTCAATTTTTATAATTTTATTAATATCGATTTCATCATATTTGCCTTTTACTATCTTTTTATAAGGAAAATCTTTTTCAAAGTTTCCAACTGCATGATTTGAACTGGCAAAGATGACTCTTTTTATATTATTTATTTTTGAGGCTTCATAAATATTTTTGGTCAATATTATATTGTTATTTAATACCAGATCCCATTCTGTAGCCTCTGAAACATTAGCAGCCAGATGTATGACTGTATCAATATTTTTAAAAGCAGGGAGTATAGAATCAAGATTATTCGAATTAATTATTAATGTTTGTAATTCTGGATAATTTTCGTTAGGTTTTATATCCAATCCTGAAAATTCATATTTGTTACCTAAGTTTTTAATAATAACGGATCCTATTAAGCCTGAAGATCCTGTAATGAGTATTTTTTTCATCTATTTGTCTTTTTGAATGTTGTAATATAAAAATTAAATATAACTAATTTATTTTAATCTATTTGGAGAAAAAAAATGTCATATAATGTAAATCACATTCATTTAAAATCTGAAGATCCTAAATCCACTGCGGATTGGTTTGTAAAAGCATTTAATGTAGAAATAATTTCTGATACTGTTCGTCATTTTGGAGACAGATTTATTGTTACAAAATCTGAAAATGACATTACCATAAATATTTCAGGAGTAAGAGATGGGGAAGAGTTGGGACCCGCTAATGATGATGCCCATTTTGGATTAGAACACTTTGGATTGGATACAGATGATATTGAAGCAGATATTAAAAGATTGGTTGATATTGGAGCAGTTCATAAAGAAGGCCCAATTACTATGCCTAATGGAATGAAAATAGGTTTTATTGCCGCTCCCGGCGGTATAAGAATAGAATTAATTGAACCTCATTTAATGTGAAGTCATATTATGAATGAAAGTAAATATATTATTAAGAATGCTTCCGTTTTTGATGGATTGGGATCAGATAAATTTCAGTCGGATATTTTAATTGAAGATGGAATTATTAAAGAAATCGGAACTTTACAAAATATAGATTGCAAAGTAATAGATATTAAAGGCAATGCTATTGCTCCAGGTTTTATTGATGTACATAGTCATGATGATATTGCATTGATTGTTTATCCAGAAATGGATTTTAAAGTTATGCAGGGTGTCACTACAGTTATAAATGGTAATTGCGGGAACAATGTTATTCCTCGGCATGGAACTCTTGAAAGATGGCAAACAAGATACCCGGATAACCCAATTCCTGAATGGAATTCATATAGTGATTATATTGATTTGATTAATTCAATTAAACCAAGTGTTAATTCAGCTATTCTTATTGGTCATGGATCAGTTAGAAATGGCAGCGGTTTGAAAAATCAACAACGATTACCTAGTCAAAATGAATATGATGAAATGAAGGGTTGGATCAGAGAAGGTATGGAAGCTGGAGCTGTTGGTTTTTCTACCGGACTTATATATGAACCTGGACGATATTCTTCTACTGATGAAATAATTGAATTGACAAAAGTTATATCTCCTTTTGATGGTGTTTATTCAAGTCATATGAGAAATGAAGGAAATAACTTATTACTATCAATTGAAGAGACTATTAAAATTGGGCAGGGAGCAGATACTTCTATAGAAATATCTCATCATAAAGTTTCTGGAAAAGATAATTGGGGACTGTCTGAGAAATCAACTGGAATGATAAATGATTCAAGAGATATGGGAATTAATGTACATTCCGATCAATATCCATACATAGCCGGACAAAGTGCACTTTTTGCAATTCATCAAAACAATGCATTTAATGAAGGGGAAGGAGGTTTGGGCACAGTTTCAGGAGATAAAGTCATTATTGCGCATGCCCCTATTATGCCTGAATATGAAGGTAAAAAATTATCAGACATTTGTGATGACTTCGACCTTCCTGAACAACAAACAGCAGAAAAAATATTATCACAAGACCCGCATGTTTTAGCAATTATTGAAAGTATGTGTGAAGAAGATCTTATAACAATATTATCCAACCCCCACACAATGATAGGATCTGATGGAGTCCCAGCTTCAGGGGCAAATCCTCATCCTAGACTATACGGATGTTTCCCTAGAGTTTTGGGTAAATATGCCAGGGAAGAAAAAATTATTTCTATGGAAACAGCTATATATAAAATGACAGGATTACCTGCGAAAAAATTTAATTTAAATGATAGAGGCACAATTGAAATCGGAAAGGCTGCTGATTTAGTTGTGTTTAATCCAGATACCGTAATTGATTTAGCCACATATGAAAATCCAAGAGTATATCCTGAAGGAATAGTTCATGTGATAGTCAATGGAACTTTTGTTGTTAATAATTCAAAACATACTGGAAGTAGAGTAGGAAAAATAATTAAAAGATCATCATAGTATGAAACTAAAAATGCTTAAAGGTGAATATGTTGTTGTTAAATTACCTTTTGATTTTCAAATCCCAAAACAAATATTAAAATTTGATTTTTACAATCTGTCCAGGACTTCTGACGAATTATCTTTAGTAATAAGAAATGATGAAAATTTTGATTATAAAAAATTTGAATATGAAGATAATTGGAGTATTTTTAGATTTGACAGTTTATTAGATTTTTCTTTAATAGGTGTTTTGGATGGTGTTATAAAACCATTATCTGAAAAAAATATAAGCGTTTTTGTCCTTTCAACATTTGATACTGATTATGTAATGTTTAAAACTGAAAATAAGTTTAAAGTTATTTCAATATTAGAAAATTTAGAATACAAATTTGTAAGTTAATATGAATATTAACGAAATAGAAAAACAAATCATGAATTTTATGAGTGTAAATGATGTTCCTGGTATTTCTGTTTCATTGGTTCATAATAATGAGATAGCTTATCAGAATGGATTTGGGTATCGAGATGTTTTAAATAAAAAACCGGTTACTCCTAAAACAGTCTGGCCTATTGCATCTATTACAAAATCTTTTACTGCTGTCTCAGCTCTTCAACTAGTTGAGCAAGATAAGCTTGATTTATATAAACCTATAAAAGAGTATTTGCCTTATTTTTCTGTGTCTGATAAATATGCTTCCGAATCAATTAATTCTGATCTCTGCCTTAAACATGCAAGTGGATTAGGTAGAACAGGTCACCAGGATAGATACAGAGAAGAGAATTTTAATTCTTTAATTATCAGACCGCAGCCAAATAGGGAACATAATATTTATTCAACACGAAAATCATTAGTAGAAAATTTGTATACTGCTAAATTGCAAAGTAATCCAGGGCAATTTTTTTCATATTGTAATGAAGGTTATGCTACTGTAGGACATTTAATTGAAGTTTTATCTGATACTAAACTTGAAGATTATTTTAATAAAAATATATTTATGAATCTTGATATGCATCAAACATATACTAATTTTGATGCATGGAGAAATGAAGATGACAGGACTTATTTATATTCAAACCAAAATAATAGTCCTTTTTATACTGGTATTGATCATGAACATTTTTCGGTACTGGAATTAAGCCAGGATTACCAAACTTTTTTATCTGCAGGTGGAATTTCTACTACAGCTAATGATTTGTCTTTGTATCAGATTCAGACTATGAATTTTAAGGATTCAAAATTGAATTTACATTCTGAATCCTTAAACAAAATACAAAATGTAAATATGCCATTTGGAAATTCAGGTTGGGGCTATGGTTATGGATATTGGATTTCTTATGCAGATGATATGAAAGTAATTAAACATTCCGGAGGGTTACCAGGCGTAAGTACTTTTTCCATTATGATTCCATCTGAAAAATCAGGCGTTGTAGTTTTAGTTAATAAAAATGAAGTGAAATCAGGAAATCTGGCTGAAATTATTTTAAATATTATGAGGGGAAAAGTTTTCAGAGAAAATTTAAACGATCCACTAGCATTTAATATTGATGACAAATTTTCTTCAGAGAACTTATTGGCAGAATATTTAGGTAAATATGAATTCAGGCAGGGTATTTCAGAAGTTATTATTGAAAATGGCAAATTATGTATTAATGCGCCAAGTAGATTGGAAGCGGTCCCTGAAAAATTGATTTTAGTTCCTGTTAGTGAAGATAGTTTTATGAATCTTTATGATGGACAGTCAGTTTCGTTTGTAAGAAATGGTGATGGAAAAATTACACATTTTTTAAATGGTGGGTATCCGTATATTAAGATTTAGTTCGTTAATAATTTTTCAAAAAACAATTCCTTGTTTGGTTCCCATTGAGATAATTCAAAGTAACCACATTCTTTAAATCCAATATTTTGGTGAAATTTTATTGCTACTAAATTTTCAACTTCAGTAGAACTTAATATTCTTTCTACGTTCACTTTCTTCATTTTTTCCTCTAAAAATTTAATCATTTTTCCTCCTATACCTCTTCGATGAAATGATTTGTGTATTCTTATCAAAGATATAAATGGAATATATCCCCAAAGATATTCATACCATAAATATCCTACAACCGTTGATTGTGTTGTTGAAATAATTAAATTTTTATTATTGATAGCTTGCTTTAAAGCATTATATTTTGGAATCTGCTCATTTTGATTAATTGTTATGTTTAAAGATTCATCAATTTTTTTTATTTTATTTAAATCAGAATTTTTGCCAATTCTGATTGTTAAAGATTTATCACTAAATATGATCACCCAATAACTTCCCTAAAATACCTTAGATAATTTAAACCTAATATTTTTTTCAATTCCTCTTCATTGAATCCTTTTTCTGCCAACTTTATTGTCAGGTTAGCCCAGTCACCAAAATTTTTAAAATCCTTTATTCTGTATTCATCACTAATTCGATGTTCTTCTCTAAAGCCTGACCAATCAAATACATCCGGGTTTCTTCTTTGCTCTCCTATTGTTCCAGGCATGGATTCAGGATATTCAATCATTGAACCTGTTTCCGGGCCATTGCCACATATATCACTTCCAATTCCTACATGATCAATTCCCATAACATTAACTAAATGTTCAACTTGTGTTGCAAAATCATCCAAAGTTCCTAAGTGTTCATTTTCTTGCATAAATCCAGGGACAATAGTTACACCAAAAAACCCTCCAGCATCAGCTACAGCCTTAGCAAGGTCATCATCTTTGGCTCTGTCATGTTTTGCTATAGCATTACTGTTAGAATGAGTAATTATTATTGGGCTAGTTGATATATCTAGTGCATCCCATCCTACCTGTTGACTGCAATGGCTTACATCAACAGCCATGTTTAAAGAATTTAGTTTTTCGACCATAGATTTACCAAAGTAAGTTAACCCAGATTTTGTTAATTCGGTACAACCATCGCCAACAAAATTACTTAAATTATAAGTTAATTGTACTACTCTTAAACCTAAATGATAAAAAGTATCAACCCGATCTAAGTTTATCCCAAATGCTAGAGTGTCTTGAAAATCTAATATTAATCCACGTTTACGTTCAGCATAAGTTTCTTCTATATCATCTGCTTTAAGAACTAATCTAAGTTCCCCATCTAAAGAATCTATAATGCCTCTTGCCTGAGCTATTCCTCTAACTGAAGTTTCAAAAGCAGCATCTACGTCCTTAAGACCTGTGGGAGGACCAGCGTAAGTGGCACTACATACATTAACACCTGCTTTATCCCATAATTCCAAGTATTCTTTTTTTGCATCATCAGTTTTATGAATTTCCATGGCAGCCATACTTGCAAGTACCCCTGCGGCTTGATTTCTTTTATATCCTTTTTGTTCCAATTCATTTAATTTAATTTTCATGTTGTTATTAAATAAAAATCCATTTGTTGCAGGAGGCTGCTGAGAATCTATTACAAGAGTTTTATGATGTAATTCTAGAGCTTCTTGTTTGGATAGAATTTGCTTTCTTTTCATAGACATTTGGTTATCCTTTAATATGTAGTATTATAAAAATATTTAATTATAAATATATTGTTAATATAAATTTTGTCAAACAGCATATTTAAAAAAAAGGATAGTAATATGAGTAATCAAAATAATAAAAACGAGTTTTTTGACAAATCGGAAATGAATGTACAAATAAATGTTTCTTCTGAAATGAGAGATGGAACAATATTGTATTCTGATATTTATTCCCCTGCAGTAAAAGGCCAATATCCAGTTTTACTCAGTAGAATCCCATATGGAAAAAATAAACCAAGATATCATTCATTATATATGGATCCTTTGAGAGCTATTCAAAGAGGTTATGTAGTTGTTATACAAGATGTCAGAGGGAAACATACTTCAGATGGAGAGTTTGATCCTTTTTTCAATGAATTATCCGACGGCTACGATACACTTGAATGGATTACCAATCAAGAGTGGTGTGATGGAAATATAGGAATGTTTGGTATTTCTTATCATGGGGCAACACAATGGCTAGCTGCAGCATCTGAACATCCTTCTTTAAAAACTATAATTCCAGGTGTGACCTCAGATTCTTATTTTGATAGCTGGACTTATTTGGGAGGAGTTTTGCAGTTTTATTGGCTTACTCATTGGTCTGTTGGTGGTTTGGTATTAGATGATATTAAACGTAAGACTCAAAATATAAATGAGAGACAGGAATTAGCTAAATGGAATTTGGAGAATACTGATTCAGAAAGTTTGATTTCCCCATTAAATAACCTTCCTCCTTTTAAAGAAATTGGAAATTTTTATAATGAATGGATTGAACATGATTCTTATGATGATTACTGGAAAAAAACTAGTCCAAAAGAATACTTCGATCGGATCAATATACCTGTTTTAAATATGGGGGGATGGTATGACGGATTTTTACGAGGAACAGTCAGATGTTTTACTGGGATGGATGATACTTCAGATAAAGAAGTATCTAATTATCAACAATTACTCCTGGGACCATGGACTCATGAGCCTATGCCCAAGCCTCTTGCCGGGCAAAAACATTTTGGTAATAAGGCTTCAGGTGAAGCTATAGATATTCAGGGAATAATGTTGAATTGGTATGATAATTGGCTTAAAGGGTATACATATAGTGATTCCCATAGAGTTAAATATTACACTATG
>VFGQ01000051.1 GCA_009391605.1 SAR202 cluster bacterium | reverse complement strand
GAATTTAAATATAGAATTTGACATATTAGCAAAATATGTAGAAAAATCTTTATCCACAAATAAAAACAATTAAAATGTTCTCAGATATACAGACAGCAATTCAGGATCTCCAATTAGGTAAAATGGTAATCATTGTTGATGATGAAGAAAGAGAAAATGAAGGGGATTTAGCTTTTGCAGCTGAAAAAGTGACACCGGAACTTATAAATTTCATGTCTACTTTCGGAAAAGGATTAATTTGTATCCCTATTCTTGGTAGCAGATTGGATGAACTAGATTTAACTAGTATGGTGAAAGACAATACCTCTTCAAACGAAACAGCATTTACTATATCTGTTGATGCAATTAAAGGTGTTTCAACAGGTATTTCCGCTAAAGACAGATCTAAAACTATAGAAACACTTATCTCACCTGAAACTTTACCTGAAGATCTCGCTAGGCCTGGGCATGTATTCCCTCTTAGGTACACAGATGGAGGAGTTTTAAAAAGAAATGGGCAGACTGAAAGCATTGTCGATTTATGCCTGATGTCTGATCTTTATCCTGCAGGAGTACTTTGTGAAATAATTAATGATGATGGGACTATGGCTAGAAGAGATGACTTAGTTAAATTCGGAAAAAAACATAGTATCAATATAGTAACAGTTGAAGATATTGCAAAATACCGTAAAAAATATAACTTGTTAAATTTAACCCCTGAAGAATCAAATGAAACATTTATAAGAAAAAATGCAGAATCATCTCTTCCTACTTCATATGGTCCATTTAATATAAAAACTTACAAATCATATCCAGATGGTTTAGAACACGTAGTTCTCCAAAAAGGAAAATTAAGTAAAAATAATAAAACTCCTATTGTAAGAGTACATAGTGAATGTTTATCAGGAGAGGTATTTAAAAGTTCAAGATGCGATTGTGGAGATCAATTAGATATGGCGTTAAATCTAATCACTGGTTCTGAATATGGAATTTTAATTTATCTTCGACAAGAAGGAAGAGGCATCGGATTTGCTAACAAACTAAAGGCATATACTTTACAAGATCAAGGATTAGATACTGTTGATGCAAATCTACATTTAGGATATGCAGCTGACCCGAGACATTTTACTGTTGCTGCTGAAATATTAAGAGACTTAAACGTATCAAAAATCGATTTAATGACAAATAATCCAAAAAAAATCATGGAACTCGAACAGGCTGGAATCGAACTAGCTACTATAATCCCTATTCAAGCAAAACCAAAGGATGAAAATTTAAAATATCTTGAAACTAAAAAGAACAGAATGGGGCACTTACTAAATTTATCAGAATTCAAAAAAACATCAGAAAACGATTAATATAAAATGAATAACAAGATTGCAATAATAGTAAGTAGTTATAATTCTGAAATAACAGTCAATTTATATGATGGGGCAATCAATTGCCTAAAGAATAATAATATACCTGAAATGAATATTGAAACATATTGGGTTCCAGGATCATTAGAAATACCATATTTGGCAGCAAAAATAGCATCATCAAAACAATTTGACGGAATTATTGCACTTGGAGCAGTAATAAAAGGTGAAACTTATCATTATGAATTAGTTTCACAAAACACTTATAACGGCTGTATGAAAGTAAGTGTAGAACACGAAATTCCGATAACTTCAGGAGTAATAGCAGCTGATAATATCAGTCTTGCAAAAGCAAGAGCCCAGGATATTAAAGCTGATATAAAAGAAGAAGGGAAAACTCCACTTAATTATGGTTACAACGCAGCTCAAGCGTTAATTGACCTATTAGAAATCGATATTAATTCTTAATTCTTCTTTCTACTTTTTCCTACTAGGAAAATAGCAAATGAAATTATTAAAATAATAAAGAATAAAACAAACATCCCCCACCCTCTATCGAAGTTTTGAATATAATTCTTAGATTTATCGAATATTGTTGCCTGGGGAAGATCAGAAAAAATTATTCTAATCTTTTCCTCTTTTTTAAAATTGTTTATCTCAATTAAGTTATACTTAATTTCATTAACGTATGTATCATTTTGATCATAAGTAAAATCAGGTAATTTAACATTTAAATTACCCTCAGTAATTATTCTTAGATTATTTAAATCAAATTGTAAATTCCTGTTATAAATATATTCTTCATCATCATATTTAATCCCATAGGTAAATAAAATTTGATGTTCTCCTGGGTAAACATTACCTAACACACCAAATCCTTTATCAATAACAATAAATTCTACTCCTAATAAATCTGAATCAATTATTAAATCCTCATAATTTACCGGCAGTCCAAATCTAATCATTTCCATAGGATTATCCAAAGGGGGTTTAAATGTTATTTTTGAATTATTTACTACTTTAATTAATTCCATCACCCACATAAGATTTTTAGATTTATCTACAGAAGTAAACATAATAGTAGAATTTGATAATGTTAAATTTTCAGAACTATCAGACGATTTATAAACTGTTAACAAAATTTCATCGTTTTGATTAGAAATCAATCCAAGGTCTTTTCCATACAATACCCCTTCAAATATTGATGAAATTCCTATTATAGAATCATTTGAATGGTTTAAAGATTTAAAGTGAAAATAACCAAAATTATCTGATTTAGCACTATATTCTTTCATTTCACCATCATTGGAAATATGTAGAATTACCATGTGATCTTTTACATAAGAATTTGTAGTTCCATTTATTAATTGACCTTTAATATCCCATTGATTATTTTCGGCATAGATAATATCAGAAAAAAATAATATTGTGAAAAAAATTAATAATAACAATAATAAATAATAAAACTTTTTATTAATTTGAATTAACATTTTCAAGTAATTGTTCAATTCTTAACCTTGCATTTTTATCTATGGATGATTTATTTATAATTTTCTGAAAAGAATTTAATTGTTTATTAAACTCATTTTTATCTAAAACACCACTTTGATAATCCGTAATAATTGAATTCAAATCCAATTCATAATCAGAATAATCAATAA
This sequence comes from SAR202 cluster bacterium, assembly GCA_009391605.1. The sequence continues at coordinate 6,804 of VFGQ01000051.1, read as the reverse complement.
AATTTGTAATTTCTCGCTTCTTATCTTTGTTTATATAAGTCCAAAACTTATCATTAAAAGGCAATAATACAATTACTACCATAATAATTATAATTAATAATCCTATTAAATTTAACATTATTTTACTTTCACTTTATCATTTTTTTTATAAACAGGAAGCACAGAGATTATAGCTCCAATAACAACAACAAATGCTCCAGTCCATATAAGAGAAACCAAAGGATTTATCTTAACTTCAAATACTGCTGAATTATCTTCAGAAATTACCGATTGGGAAAAATAAAAATCTTCCAGTCCAAAATTCAATATACCTGCTTTAGTAGAATTCATATCAAATTTAGGATAATAGCTTTTTGATGTTGTATATTGACCTAATGATTTACCATTTTTCTCTATTTGCATAATTGCTTTAATATTAGTGTGATCGGAATTTTGAGTTATATCAGTTTTCATATAAGTAAATTGATAATTTTTAAGGGTTCCTGATTCACCTGGTTTTAATGCAAAATCTTTTTCAATTCCCATAAATGAAGTTCCTGCAATTCCTAACATAACAAGTAAAATTCCAGTGTGAGAGATCAATCCCCCATAACGAGATAAATTAGAATATAAAATATTCAAAAATTTATCCAATACATTTTTCAAATTTTTAAATTTATTAAAAGATGCTTTGGAAATTTTATACAATTCAATGAAAATCTGTATACTTGAAAAATATAAAATTACAAATGAAATAGTTACCCAATAATGACCTGAAATTATCCAACTATTTAATATAGCCAAAAGCACAGCAATAACAAAAACAATTGTTTTTTTCTTTATATAAGATGACATGTTTGCATTCTTCCATGGCACAAATGGAGCAATGCTAAGAATAATCATAATTAAGAGTAAAATTGGAGCATTTACCAAATCATAAAATTCTCTACCAACATAAATTTGTTCATCTTCTATTGATTTAGTGAAAACCGGATAAATTGTACCCATTAAAGTAATAATAGCAACAGAAAGAAACAAAACATTTTGAACAAGAATTAAAGATTCCCTTGATAAAATGGATTGTACATAATTTACTGATGTTAAAAATCTGTATCTATAAATAAAGAACATAAAAGAAAAGGTAGTTGAAATAAACATAAAAAGTAAAAATGTCCAACCTAAAGAAGATGACCCGAAAGAATGAACAGAGGGAACTGGACCTCCTCTGTTAATAAACATACCCATCTGAGCCATGAAAAAAGCAAAAATAATTAAAAACAAATTCCATCCTTTAAACATATTCCTTTTTTGCTGAACCATAATTGAATGTATAAAAGCTGTCATTAACAACCATGGCATAAGAGATGAATTTTCAACCGGATCCCACGCCCAATATCCACCCCATCCTAAAATTGTATAAGCCCACCAACTTCCCAAAGCTAATCCAATTGTTAATATAATCCAAGTAGCTAAAGCCCATATCCTTAAAGAATTTAAATTCAAGTTTTCATTTTTTGCACATAAAGAGCCAATTGCAATTGAAAAAGGCACAACAACAGCAGTTAAACCTAACATCTGAACAGGAGGATGTACAAACATACCAAAATGTAATAACAAAGGATTTATTCCCTGACCATCTTTAACTATATTAGAAGCTTCTGTAAAAGGGTTTGCCAAAACAGAGGTACTTATAAGTAAAAATATTTGAAAAAGTAATATAAACAGATGTGAAAAATTAATTGAATTATCATTTAATTTTTTATTCTGTATAAATAAAAATAAAAGAATTGACAAACATGTTGATATAAATAATAAAGATCCTTCATTACCAGAATAAAAAGCAATCCATGTGTATATATAAGGCATTGTGTTACTACTATGATCAGCAACATATTGAATACTATAATCATGATTAACAAACCCTAAAACCAAAGTAATTGTAGATAACAACAATAAAAAGGTTCCAAAATATGATGCTAATCTTGCACTATATATAAATTTCAAATCCTGATATTTTATACCAATAGATATAGCAAAAATTGAATATATATACATTCCAAGAGATAATTTAATTACCATATCCCCTAAACTTCCAAAGATCAACTTTGCTCTCCTTTTGTTCTGAATCGTATAGTTTTATACAAAGACCAATAAGTAAAAATCCCGAATAATAATACAACTAATGGAATTACCCATAAAAATAAATCACTGCCCTTCTTCTGAGGGGTAGCAAGTATCTCTTTTCCGTATTTTGATATAAGGAAAGATTTAATTTTATTATCAGACCAGCCTTCATCAATTTTTAGTTTTATAAAATCTTTCAAATCTTTAGATACTTTTGTATTGGATTCAGCAATTGTTTCAGCTGGACAGATTGGGCATTTAATTTGTTTTTCAAGATTTAAAAATCTTATCTCATTATCAGACAAATCATTATCGATGTTATAAAAACAACCAGTCATACTAATCACGATAATAAACAAGCAAATAAAATAATTATTCAATCTGTTATCAAAAATTTTTTCTTTATTTTTCAAATATCACACATTTCCAAGATATAGAATTAACAATTTAATTTTAGTTTTGATATAATTTTTTCATAAATCCAATGTTTTTAAATTATGATTATTTATTTCTATTCAAATAAGAAGAAAGCAGGTAAGAGCCTAATTCTATCAGCTTTTTCTTTATTATTGAGTAATAATAAGATAAAGAATATTGCTATTAAGCCAATTTTCAACAACTCATCAAAAGATGATATAAACACACAGGCACATTTAAACAAAATACTAAATCAAAAGACTTCATTTAAGCCAAGGGCTATAACTGATATAAAATCAAAAAAAGCAATTTCTAATCTCATGTCAGAAATTAACAATTTGGATAAAAAATATAAAATTGTACTAGTTGAAGTTGATCAAGAAATCAAATCAAATATAACTAAAGAATTTTACAACAATAATACTAAAAGCATTTTAATTAATGAATTTTCAACAAGGCTAAACAATAAATCCATAAATGAAATTAAAAATCTGCAATGGATTATTTACAATAAAATACCAAAATACAGATCAACATATATCAAATCAAAAATTGAACCCAAATTAAACAAGCAAAACCTTAATATACTCGCAGAAATTCCTGAAATAAGAACTTTAAACGCAATAACTGTTGATCAAATTAAAAATTATTTAAAGGCCGAATATATAGTCCAGACTGAAGAAGATCCTCTTGTTGAAAACTTTTTAATTGGAACTCCCGCAATGGATTCTGGTAAAGAATACTATAAATCTCAAACAAACCCAGCGGTTATCGTCAGGGCAGACAGGCCAGACATTCAAATGGCAGCCCTGTATCAAGATGTAAGTTGTTTAATTGTAACTGGTGATTCTATTCCTGCTGATTACTCTATTTATGAAGCGAAAGAACGAGAAATACCTATCATTTCTGTTAAGTCTAATACTATAGAAACCGCAAAAAATATAAATAAAATATTAGATATTTCAAATCCTTATCACAATCAAAAAATTGAAAAATTATCAAAATTGATATCAGATCAAATAGATATTAAACAACTAATATCTACATGATTATCTATGGATAATACACTAACTCAAAATTTGAATGTAAACCAATTAGATGCTGTAATGCATAAAGATGGACCCGCATTAATCATAGCAGGACCTGGTAGTGGAAAAACCAGAGTGATTACTTCTAGAATTGCTTGGCTTATTATTAATGAGAAAATTCCAATACAAGAAATTGCAGCTCTAACATTTACTAATAAAGCTGCCAATGAAATGAAAAACAGAATATTTCATATGCTTGATATACCTCCTATCAAATTTTTACCAAATATTGGAACTTTCCATTCATTTTGCGCATATTTGATCAGAGAAAATCATAATATTTTAAATTTAGATAAAAATTTTGCTATTTATGATTCTTATGACCAAACAGCAGTAATTAAAAGAACTTTAGATGAATTAAATCTTGATAATAAACTTTATAAACCGCGAGTAGTATTAAGCATAATTTCGGGTGCAAAAAGTAAAATACAAAATCCTGAAACTTATCAAAAAAATATTTCAACAGCATATGCAAAAAACATATATGAAATATATAAAATTTATCAACAAAAACTTATTCAATCAAATGCATTGGATTTTGATGATTTATTAATGAAAACATTCGAAATGTTAAATTCAAATCAAGAAATATCTAATCTATACCAAGAAAAATACAAGTATCTGCTTATCGATGAATTCCAGGATACAAATTTAATACAATATAGTATCGCAAAATTAATTGCTAATAAAACAAATAATATTTTTGTAGTCGGAGATCCAGATCAATCGATTTACTCTTGGAGAAACGCTGATATAACAAACATTTTAAATTTCAAATCTGATTACAATAAATCTAAAATAATTTACTTAAATAAAAATTACAGATCTTCACAAAATATAATTGACGCTTCCCAGGCGATAATATCTGAAAATGCTACAAATTATAGCCGCCAAATAACTGCAATCAATGAAAAAGGGAATCTTATAATTTCAATAGAATCATATGATGAAAACGAAGAAGCAGAAATTATATCCAAAGAGATAAACAACATAATAAGTTCAGACAAAATTCAATTAAAAGATATTGCGATTATGTATAGAACAAACGCACAATCCAGAGCTTTTGAGCATTATTTGTCATCATTACAAATTCCATATCAACTAGTTGGCGGAACAAGATTTTATCAAAGACAAGAAATAAAAGATATCATCGCATATTTAAGATTAACTTTAAATCTAAATGATGACACAAGTCTTTTAAGAATTATAAATATACCTACAAGGGGAATAGGAAAATCAACAATAGATAAAATCATTCTTTATGCAAATAAATCTAACATTTCTATTTTGGATGCAGCAACCATTTTATCTGATGTAGATGAGGATAATGAAATTTCAAAAATACTATCAAATGGCCCTAAAAAACATGTAAGAAGTTTTTTAAATTTAATTACTGATATAAATAATAAATCCCAGACATTTAGTGTAGAAGAAATAATAACTTATATCATTGATAAAACAAATTACAAAAATTACTTATTATCATCATTAACAAATCCTGAAGAAAGATTAGAAAACATTGAGGAGCTTATTAGCTCAATTAATAATTTTGAAAGTGAAGGTGGAGAAAATAAAATTAATTTATTTCTAGAGTCAGTAAGTTTGATCAATGATGTTGATAATCTTAACGATGAACAAGATAAACTGACATTAATTACTCTTCATCAATCAAAGGGATTAGAGTTTGATTCTGTATTTTTAACCGGTCTTGAAGATGGGACTCTTCCTCATGTACTTTCATTTGACAGTGAAAATGAAATGGAAGAAGAGAGAAGACTTATGTATGTAGGTATAACAAGAGCTAAAAGAAGACTATATCTTTCGAGAGTTTTCAAAAGAGGAGGTTGGGGAAAATCTGAATTAAAAGAACCATCGAGATTTCTTTTTGATATACCGAACGAATTAATTGTCGGACATCAGGTAAATATACATAAAGAAGTAAAAAATAATATTATCAAAAAGAAAGAATCTAAAATTGAGAATAATTTACCTTCACTGACAGCAGGAAATAAAGTCAAACACCCTCATTTCGGAAAGGGTATCATAATACAAATTGAAGATTCAAAAGATGATTTTGAATTAACAATAGCTTTTGATGAAAACAAAGGTATCAAAAAGTTTCTATATACAATGAGCGGAATTGTTAAGTTATAATATATAAAATTAATACATAATTAAGAGGAAAAATATGGCTGGAGAAAATATACCACAAGATCTTATAAATGCTATAGGAATAGAATCTAGTCCACTGGAAAATGATATTGAAAAAGGAGCTATCAGAAGATTTGCAGAAGCAATTGAAGATTCAAATGCTATTTATACTGATGAAAGTTATGCAAAAAAATTAAATTACAGAAATGTAGTCGCACCACCAACATTTTTAAGATCAGTACTTACTAATCCCTTACCGGAAAACATAAAATCTCCCTACTCCGCTGTAGTAGATGGAGGAAGTGTATGGGAATATTTTGAACCAGTTTGTGCTGGTGATGTAATTACTACAAAAACCAAATTAGAAGATGTATTTGATCGTGATGGAAGACTTGGAAATATGATATTTATTATAAGAGTTACAAGCTATACAAATCAAAAATCTGAATTAGTAGCAACTCAGACCACAACTTCAATTACATATGAACCAAAGGAGAATTAAATGAGTCAAAATTTATATTTGGAAGATATTTCTGATGGTATGGAAATACCCACAATTAAAAAGAATCCTACAACACAACAATTAGTAAAATATGCCGGAGCATCAGGTGATTTTTATCAAATACATTATGATATGGATTATGCTAAAAATAATGGACTACCTGGTGTAATACTTCATGGCGCTTTAAAAAATGCTTTTCTTGCGCAATTACTAACTGACTGGATAGGGCCTTTAGGAAAATTAAACAAACTTGAAGTACAGTACAGAGGAATGGATCTTCCAGGAGTACCAGTGTATGCAAAAGGAAATGTTAAAGAAATATCATCCAATGGTACAATTAACTGTGAAATTTGGCTAGAAAAAGAAGATGGAGAAAAAACAACAGTAGGTAAAGCTGTAATCACTCTTCCATCAAAAAATTAATATAATTAACAATTTAGTTTATAAAGAGGAAATTTATGCAAGCTATATACAAAGTTGAAGGCATGACATGCCAGGGATGTGCAGATAATATTCAAAATGGGCTTAACAATCAATCTTTTG
>VFGQ01000056.1 GCA_009391605.1 SAR202 cluster bacterium | reverse complement strand
ATTATATTTGCTTATTTATTAATAATAGGAATTATATAAGACTTTTAATTATTTTGTAACTATAAGGTTTTAAATGGTAAATATTTATATTAAATATATTTTATAATCTTTTATATTAAATAATATTTATGGGTTAATTTTATGAGAAGTTTTGTTGTCAATCTTGAATGTACTTATCCTGGTTGCGGGGAAGAATATTCAGTAGATGAATTAAATAAATTATGTATAAAATGTGGAAGAGTGTTGTATGCACGTTATGATATTAATGCAGCAAAAAAAGCAATATCAAAAGAAGACCTTATACATAGGGATCCTAACATGTGGAGATATTTCGAGATGATGCCTGTCAAAGACCCCAAAAATGTTATTACACTAGGTGAAGGATTTACTCCAATATTTCACGCAGAAAATTTAGGACAGGTTGAAGGCTATTCAAATCTTTACATAAAAGATGAAGGCCTTAATCCTACAGCCTCTTTCAAAGCGAGAGGTTTATCTGCAGCTTTATCAAAAGCAAAAGAACTTGGAGTTAAAAAAGTAACAATGCCTTCAGCAGGGAATGCTGCTGGGGCAATGGCAGCATATGCTGCGGCAGGGAATTTAGAAGCCCATGTATTTATGCCCGATGATGCTCCGATTATGAATCAGAAAGAATCAGAACTTGCTGGTGCTTCTTTGAATTTAATAAAAGGTTTAATTAATGATGCAGGCAGAATTTCAAAGGAATTTGCTGATAAAGAAAATTTATTTGATGTATCAACTTTAAAAGAACCATATCGACAAGAAGGTAAGAAAACAATGGGTTATGAAATTGCAGAGCAGTTTAAATGGAATTTGCCTGATACGATCGTTTATCCAACTGGAGGTGGCACTGGAATTGTAGGAATGTGGAAAGCATTTAATGAAATGGAAGAGTTGGGCTGGATTGGTTCTAAAAGGCCAAAAATGTTTGCTGTTCAGGCAGTTGGATGTGCTCCAATAGTAAAAGCTTTTGAAGAAAATACAATGCATGCAGAATTATGGGAAAATGCTTCTACAAAAGCAGCAGGGATGAGAGTGCCTGTTGCAGTTGGAGATTATTTGATATTAGAAGCTCTAAGAGAAAGTGGTGGTGGTGTAGCGGCGATAGAAGATGAAGATATGATTCATACTATGAGGTTAATTGCAAGTAAGCAAGGCATCCTTCCGGCACCGGAAGGAGCTGCAACTTATGTTGGTTTAAACCAACTAGTAAGCGAAGGAAAAGTAGATAAAGATGAAAAGATTTTATTAATGAATACAGGTTCAGCATTTAAATCCTTTGAATTAATGTAAAAAATCCTTATACTTTATTGACAGTGGATATTTAGCTGTGTGATACTTTTCACTAGAGTTTTTATGTGAGGTAAAATTGGATCCAATTCCATTAACACAACAAGATTGGAAAGAACTACATCTTATTGTAAATAACATTTGGTTAATGTTGGTTTGTGCTTTGTCATTCTCAGGGAATATGTTACTGGCTCATGCTATTATACCTTCTCTGGTTGAATCAGGATCAGTTAGCAAATATTGGAAAATTTTGAGAATTATATTTTATATGGGAGGTTTTGGATCAGCGGCACTATACATTGGTTTGGCTGTATGGGCAGTTATAGCGGGAGATGTATTAAATAAATTCTGGCCAAACTTTTGGATTTAATTATATTAAGGGGAAAAATTGATACCTGGTGATTTTAGAGTTCCAAAAATAAGTCAAAAGATCTTGTTGATTTCTGGATTGGGGACTTTAATAACTTTAGTAATATTAATAATTGCTGTTTTATTCGTTGGGTCTGCATGGTGGACTCAACCACTTTTTGGTTTTGATGAAGGTCCTGATCAACCGATAGCTTTTAAACATTCCCCCCATGTAAAGGATCTTGGTATGAAATGTACTTATTGTCATCGTTTTGGAACAGAAGGTGCAGCAGTAGCAGCCATACCACCTGTTGAATTTTGTATGTCTTGCCACAGAGTTGTTGGTGATGATAATAAAGAAATCAAAAAAATCAGAGATGCATATAGCGGAGGCAAACCGATTGATTGGGTAAGGGTACATAGACTTCCTGATCATGCCAAATTTTATCATCCGCCACATATAAAAAAATTATCTGAGAAAAATGATATAGAAGCAAGTGAGGTTTGCTCTACTTGTCATGGAGATGTGGCATCTATGAATAAAGTAAAACAAGTTTCTCCTATGAAAATGGGGTGGTGTGTAGATTGCCATAGAGCAAATGGTGCTTCAACTGATTGTACTACTTGTCATTATTGAGGAATATAGAATATGGATTTAACTAGAAGAGATTTTATAAAATTAATTGGCGGAGGAGCAACAGGGGCTATAGTTTTTAGTGCTTGCGGAGTTCCTGATGAAGAATTATATTTCCAGTCTCCTAACAAGCTTCCTGAAGATCAGGTTACCGGCATAGATAATTGGTACGCTACACTTGGATCTAACGGCGAAGGCCTTGCAGTCAGGATAATGGAAGGAAGAGCAAAAAAAGTAGAAGGTAATTCAGATTATCCTAGTAATACAGGTGCTCATAGTTATTCCAATGAAGCCGAATTGCAAATTTTATATCATCCTGAAAGATTAGAGTCTCCTTTAGTAAGAGATGGAAATAGAGGAAGTGGTAAATGGATTGAAATAGGATGGAATGACGCTTACCAGCGAATTAATGATCAACTTAATACTTTGGGACATGATAAATCTCGATTTGTAACTAAACCACTTGGAGGAAGAAGTAATTCTATTATTAGTGCTTTTTCAGATGAACTTGGGAATAAATTATTAAGTTATTCTTCTTTTGATGATACTAACTTAATTAATGCTTTAAATATAATTACTGGTTCAAATAATATGCCAAAATTGGATATTGGTAATTCAGATATGGTGCTCAATTTTGGAATGGATTTTTTGAATTCCTCTTATTCACAAGCAATGTTTGGAAGAGAGTATGGAAAATTCAGAACTTCACCAAGAGGTAATTTATATCATATTGAGCCTAGATTGTCTTTAACAGCTACCAATTCTGATGAATGGATATTTTGTGAATTAGGAACTGAAGGTATGATTGCTTCTGCAATAGCATATGTTTTAATTTCTGAAAAATTAGTAAATACAGATTTTGCCAAGAAGATTAATTTAAATGATCTTTCAGGATTTACTCCTGAAAAAATTTCAAAAATAACTGGTGTAAAATCAGATAAAATAGTTGACTTGGCTCATAAATTGGCTAAATCAAAACATCCTTTAATTATTGGAGGTGATACTGCTTCTGGTAATACAAATGGTTCATCAAATATGATAGCTATATATGCGTTAAATTTACTTTTGGGCAATATTAATAAAGAGGGTGGACTGATATTAAATCCCGATTCACCTTTAGCAGATTTGCATTCTTCCAGAACAACTAGTTCTTATCAGGAAATTTTATCTCTTATTGGAGATATAGATTCAGGTACTACTAATTCATTATTTATTAATCAGGTAGATTTGAATTATTCAGTGTCTGGTAATATAAATTTCAAATCATCTCTGAGTAAATTAGGACTTATAGTTTCAATGAATTCATTTGTTGATGATACTTCACAATATGCAGATATTATTCTCCCCTTAAATACTCAGTTTGAATCATGGGGAAATGATGTTCCTGTAATCGGTCCCGGATACGAAGTTGTAGGATTTCAACAGCCAATAGTAAAAAGTCAATTTTCTAATAAGGGAAGACAATCCGGTACTAAAAGTGCTGAAGAGATTGTTATGGAATTATCTAATATTATGGATTTTAAGAATAAATATTCAGGCAAAACTATGAAAGATATTTTGATGGATGATGCAAAAAGTATTATGAATTTAAACAGAGGTTCTATAAGAGCAAATGATCTGAAAACTTTTTGGAATGGTTTATTATCTAGAGGTGGATGGTGGGATGTAAAATCAAGAGTCTCCAAATCAGGGAAAACAAAATTGAAAAAATGGCCAAAAATTAACAGTCCAGAATTTTCAAGTTCTACATCTTCTTATCATTTAATCCCTTTTAAAACCACTGTTTCTGATGGAAGCTTAGCAAATTTACCTTGGTTGCAAGGCTTAACAGATCCAATGACAACTATTGCTTGGGAAACGTGGGTTGAAATTAATGAGCAGGAAGCAGATAAATTAAAAATTAAAGAAGGCGATGTTTTAGAGATTGACAATGGTAATGGACGTAAAATTAAAGCTGTAGCTTATCCTACCCCTGCTACTCCACCAAATGTTTTATCAGTGCCAGTAGGAGGAGGTCAGATGACAGGTAGATATACATCAGGATTTGGTACAAATATTTATTCTATTATGAATACATCATATGATCCTAATACTGGTGCTCATGCGTGGTCTTCAAATAAAGTTAATATAAAGAAAACCAAGAAGAATATTAATATACCTAAATTTGAGGGTAGATTTGAGGAAACAAAACGGGATCCTCATAATCATGTTATTAAAATAAAATCATCAGATTCTGATCATTAAATAGAGAGGGGATAAATGAAACAATCAAAATGGGGAATGGTAGTAGATTTAGATAAATGTACAGGCTGTCAGGGATGTGTTGTGGCATGTCAATCTGAGAACAATATACCATCAAATGAAAAATCAGATTATGATGAAAATAGGGTAATACAATGGATTAGAGTAGAGAGGTATTGGGAGGGAACTTTCCCTGATGTTAAAGCAAGATTTATCCCTATTATGTGTCAGCATTGTGATGAAGCTCCTTGTGAACCAGTATGTCCAGTCTATGCTTCTTACCACAATAGTGAAGGCTTAAATGTACAAGTTTATAATAGATGTATTGGAACCAGATTTTGTGCTAACAATTGTCCTTATCAGGTTAGATTTTTTAATTTTTGGGAAGCTGAATGGCCCGATTCTTTGAAAAATCAGCTTAATCCTGATGTGACAGTTAGATCAAGAGGTATTATGGAAAAATGTACTTTTTGTATTCAGAGAATTAGAAGAACAAAAAGAGATTCCAAAGTAAATGGATTTGAAATAGAGGATGGCAATAGAGCCATTAATCCGGCATGTGTCAATGCTTGCGCAACAGAAGCTTTAGTGTTTGGAGACATGAATGATCCTAATAGTAAGGTTTCTAAAATAAAAGAAAAAGAAAGTAAAAAAAGTGGGAGAGGATATCACTTGATGGAACATTATGGCACGTCACCTAATGTTCTATATTTAAAGAAAATAGAAAAACATAAATCACATTCACATTAAATAAATATGAAATCAGAATATGATAGTAAAACTAGAAAAGGGAAATTAATATATCCTGAGAAAGTTATCGAAAGATCTCTTGGAAAGGTTCCTCCTTCAAAAGATCTGATAGATAAACATTTACATAAAAGAGGGGGTATGTTTAGAATTTCTTTAATGATTACTGCAATTTTTTCAGTTATAGGTATATTAGGAGTTATTCTAAAAATTATTAATGGATTTGATAACTTAAGTGACTGGTCGGTATATGTTACTGCTTGTGTTTTTATATTTACTACCTTTATGGGAGCACCTATGTTATCCATGGCAACAAAGGTTGCAAGAGGTAACTGGAGACGTCCTGTATCTAGATTGTCTGAAATATTCTGTATTTCAGGTATAGCAGGACTCTTAATGTTTTTACCAATGTTATGGGTATTGCCAAGCCTTGAAGATGGAAGAAATACATTATGGTTTTATGATCCAGGTAAAGTTCCTGCTTATTCTCCACATATTTGGACTACGATTGCAATGATCGCATTTATACTAACTGCCTTAGCACTTTTATGGATTAATGCTCGTCCTGACTTTGCGATTTTAAGAGATAATTCAAAAGGAAAAAATAAAATATATTCATTTTTGTCTTTGGGTTGGGTAGGTTCAACTAAACAGTGGAATTCGTTAAGACAAAGGGTTAGTATTTTGGGTATTTTTTATTTTATGCTTTTAATAACTGTTCATTTTTGTTTGGCTTCAGATTTTTTGATGACATTACTTCCAGGTTGGGTTGATTCATTATATCCTGCAACTCAAGCTCACAATGCAATTCAAGGTGGTGTGGCTATATTAATTATTGCTGTATTTATTGCTTGGAAGTGGGGTGGATATAAGGAATATATAGGCTTGGATCAATTCTGGGGGTTAGGTAAATTATTGTTTGGCATTTCATTATTGTGGGTTTGGTTTTTTATATCTAGCTTGATGGTTTTATGGTATGGTAAAAAACCTAATGAACGAGATGTTTTACAAATTTTAATGTTTGGTAAATATCTTCCTGTATTTTTAGGTACAATATTTTTTGTTTTTATAATCCCTTTTACATTATTAATATTGAATAACGTAAGAAAATCTTTTTATGGTCCGCCTATTATTGCTATCAGCGTTTTAATTGGGAATTTTTTAGATAGATTCAGACATTATTCTTCGGCTTATTCTTTAGATAGAACAATAGATGAAAATACACATAGATTTGCGAATTTGCCCGAAATCTTTGTTCCAAGTATTGTGGATATGATGGTTCTTTTAGGAGCAATTTCATTACCAATATTTTTAATTTTAATCATATCTAAGTATGTTCCTATTATAAGCTTATGGGAAAATAGGGAATATATTCTTTATGGGAGCCATGAAAAATACCATCATACTGAAGTTTTGGTAGAAGGTAAGCCTTATTAAATATGGAGATTATATAAATGCAAGAACATGCACAGTTAACTGATAAACAAATAACGGATGATTTAGTATCTCCAGTTATAAGATCGCCAAAATGGTTTTGGATGACAATAGGTTCCCTTGGTTTGATTATGATATTAGGTTTATCTGGATATGTATGGGAATTATATAGTGGACTAGGTGTCACTAATGTAAAAAGACCAGTATATTGGGGTGCATATATTACTAATTTTGTTTTTTGGATTGGTATTAGTCATGCAGGAATTATGGTTTCAGCCATTTTAAGATTAACTCAGGCAGAATGGAGAAGACCTATAACCAGAGCCGCTGAAGTTTTAACTTTATTTTCTCTGATTGCTGCTCTTAGTAATATTTTATTTCATGTTGGGAGACCCTGGAGAATATATTGGATAACACCTTTGCCTCCAGTAGTAATTGGATATGATTTTGCAAGAGGGATTTGGCCTAATATCAGATCTCCTTTTGTTTGGGATCCTGTCGCAGTTGGAACTTATCTTTTCAGCACTATTTTGTTTATTTATACTTGTCTACTCCCTGATATAGCACTAGTTCGAGATAAAGTTAAATCTAAAATTCCAAAAATTATATATAGTGTTCTTGCTTTAGGATTCCGAGGAACACCAAGACAATGGAAAATCCAAGCCACAGCTCCAATTTTATTATCTGCACTAGTACTACCTATTTTTGTTTCTGTACATAGTATAGTTTCATGGGACTTTGCAGTTTCTATTGCAGTTGAAGGTTGGCATTCCACTATTTTTGCTCCTTACTTTATTATTGGAGCTATTCATTCGGGTGTTTCAGGTGTTGCTACTTTAATGGCAGGATTGCTATGGCTATATAAATTGGACAAATATATTAAACCTGATCACTTTGATGCTATAGGAAGACTATTAGTAATTGTAGCAACTATATGGCTTTTCTCATTATTTTTAGAATGGATTTTTGCTTTGTATCCTTTAGAAGATCCTGAAATCGCATTGAGAAATATGCAGGTTTTTCAATCTCCGTGGAATTACTTATTTATTTTGTTTTTATTCACAGCTTATATAATACCGGTAGGTGCATGGTTATTTAAAAATATAAGAAGAAGTGCTAAGTGGATGTTCTTTACAACAATATTAGTTAATGTTGGTATGTGGTTAGAACGTTTTTTGATTATTATACCTGGATTATCCAGAAGAACAGAATTAAGCTTTAATTGGGGAGCTTATTCACCTAGTCTTGTTGAGATGGGCTTGGTTGCATTTACATTTGCATTTGTTATTTGCGGTATATTGGTTTTTGCAAGAATCTTTCCTATAATCCCTCCTTTTGATGTCAAAGAAGGAATGAGATTCAGGCATATAATAAAAATTGGTAAAAGAAATATTTCAGCAGTAGTAAGGGAGTAAATTATGGCTAATAAAAGTGTTTTAGGATTGTTTGTAGATGAGACTGTAGTAGGAGATGCATTATCTTCTCTTCGTAAATCAGGCTATAAAGATAACGAATTAGAGGTTATGACCGGATCACCATATCCTGAAGGTACATTTGGTGAAGCAGAACCACATCATAAATTATTTAGATATCCAATATTTGGAGCTGTAATAGGATTTACAGTAGCATTGGTAATTACTGCTGGAACACAATTAGCATACCCTTTAGTAACAGGAGGGAAACCAATTTTATCTATTCCTCCAATGCTTGTTATCTTTTATGAAATGACATTATTATTTTCAGTTATTGTAACTATTCTTGGAGCATTATTTGAATCAAGATTGCCAAAGATTTTTATGGGCGCTTATGATGAACGTATTATGACTGAAGGTTATATTGGCGTAGTGGTTACTGTCAGTGAATCGAGAATTAAAAAAGCTGAAGATACTTTAAAAAAATCAGGAGCTGAATCTACTAAAAGAGGATGGGAATGATAAGTTATTTAGGTAAGAGATATACATTTCTTTTATTTTTATTTTCAATATTATTTTTAACAGCATGTACTGGAAATATTAAAACAGGTGAACTTAACATTTTAGGAGAGACTTCGACTTTAGATATGCCTGCAGTTCCTAAATCTGGAAGTCATGCAATAATGATATTTAGTGAAATGCATTATCAACCATCTTATAAGAGTCAGGAAATTCCAAGGATTATGCCAAATCCTGAAGCAGTTCCTATGAATGGGAAAGAAATAAATCGAACTCCTGAAGAATATAAATCTCTAACTATTCCTTCTGAATATAATGATGACGAATTATCCGGTCAAGGAGCTTTGTTATATGCTGAGAATTGTGTGTATTGCCATGGAGAACAGTTAGATGGCAATGGAAAATATAGGAATTATGTAAATAGAAAATTAGATGACGGCAAAGTCATCAATAAAGGTGCGTATCCTGCTAATTTATTATCTGATAAAACAGTACAATCTACTAATGGTGAGATTTTTGCATTCATATCTAAGGGATCTAGAACAGGTTTGGCTCAATATTCTAATGATTTACCTATTGCTTCTGGTATGCTTCAATATGATTCAATTTTAACTGAGAAAGAAAGATGGGCTTTAGTTTCATATATTCGTAAAATTCAAGGGAGGTAATATGTCAGAAAAAAAATGTGACAATCCAAATTGCAAATGCGTTAATTGCGCTTGCAATCCCTGCAATTGTTAAATAACTAGCATAAAACTTATTTTATTTAAAACATCCTATAAAGTATCATGCCTTCAATTAATCAGAGGTTTCATGGTTTAGATGCTCTAAGAGGTTTTGCCATGCTGCTTGGAATTGTTTTACATGCAGCATTACCATATATGGGTTTTGGTGAAAGTATGATTTGGCCCTCTGATAATGATGATTCGAGATTAATTGTTATCATTTTTCAATTTATACATTTGTGGCGCATGCCTGTTTTTTTTATACTTTCAGGATTTTTTGCTAGCCTACTTGTTAGTAGATATGGTTGGACCTATTGGTGGAAAAACAGATTCTTACGTGTACTGTTACCTATAATTATTTTTACTTTTATAATGAGTGCAACTATTCCATGGATATTTAAATATGGATATACGCAAAAATTATCCTTATTTTATTCTAATGATAATCAGCCACATCATTTATGGTTTTTGTGGCATTTAATTATAATCACTCTATTTACTATATTTTATAAGTTTTATTCTCTGATTTTTTTAAAATTATTGAGTATATTAAAACTTTCAAAATTAATAATTTTTTTTAATTCTATAAAATCATTGATTGCAAAAATTTTATTTGATTTTCAAATCCCTATCACTTTAATAATAATTTTAACTATATGTAGTCTCAATGATATGGGGACAGAATTAGTTGGCAATCCGGTTGCTACAGGTATGTATTTTGCCTTTGGGTATAGTTTGTATAAAAATAATGAATTATTTCATAATATTATTCATAATTGGAAATATTATTTTTTATCAGCCATATTATTTTTCTTGATTCACACTTTAATCGAAGAGGAATACATTTCAATGGATTTTGAGCAATCCCCTGTTTTTTGGATTCCTTTTATATTTATAAAAATTTGTAATTCAATATTATTCTCCTTTTCATTTATTGGCTTGGCTGAAAATAAATTTGGATCTTATAATTCAATTTTAAGATTCTGTTCAGATGGCGCATATTGGATGTATTTAATTCATTTACCAATTGTTACATTTATTACTTTTTTCATGTTTCAATTTGAGTTTTTTACAGAATTTAAATTTCTTTTGGCAATTATTTTAACGACATTTATATGTCTAATAACATATAAATTCTTTGTTAGATCAACCTATATAGGAATATTGTTAAATGGTAGGAAATATCCATTTAAATGGAATAATTTTAATTAATTTAAATGTTTTTCACCCATATAGTTTTTGCAATATTTAATCCAAGATCTACGGTAGTTTTATTTATTTTAATAGTAATAATCCCTCTTGTAACTGACAGTTCTGTTATTGAAATTTTATTACCTGGAAGAACTTTGTTTTTATTAAGGAATTCTACAAATTCTGAATTTTCCGGAGGAATTTTAGAAATAATATAGAATTCATTTTTAATTGATTTAGTAAGTGGGAAGTTTTGTTCATTTACATTGAAATTTATCCCAGGTATAGTTTGTCCAAAAGGATCTTTGCTTGGATAATTAAGTAATTTTTCAATAGAATTTTCTACTTCCTGTGACATTGCATGTTCTAATCTATGAGCTTCTTGAAAAACATCTTTAAGTTCAATTTTTAATATTTCGTGCAAAAATTTACTTGCAAGTCTGAATCTTTTAGTTTGTTCTTTAGCTGAAATTTTGCCGTATTCAGTTAAAAATATTTCATTATTTTTATCTTTTGTTATTAAGTGATCTCTTGCCATTCTCTTAAGCATTCCAGTAACAGTTGGCAGGCTCGTACCTAAATTTTCGGAAGAAGGTAATTGTTTGATGTATTCTAATAAAGTACTTGCTGTGATTTTTTCATTTTTTTCATCTAGTAAATACATTGCATATAAATAGTTTTCGGTATTATGAGACAATTTTCTATGTACAGGACAATTTATATTTTCCCATTTTCTAATTTGTTTTTGTTGAGTCATTTTTTAACTTTTATTATTTTAATAATATAATATATATATATATAATTATTTATCTCAGTATAATTTATTTTTTAATTTTCTAAAATGTCATTAATAAGAAATATACTTTTGTGGTCTTCTAAAAATTATTGGATTTCACATAAATTACCCAAATATAAATTTGTTCAGAAATCTGTTTCAAGATTTATGCCAGGAGAAACATTGGAGCATGCTTTGAGTAAAAGCTCAGAACTTGAAGATATTGGTTATGGAACTATTATTACTTATTTAGGAGAAAATTCCTTAAATAAAACACAGACACTAAATACTGTTAAACAGTATAAAGATGCTTTAGAAGATATAGATTCACGTTCCCTTAAAACAGTTATTTCAGTTAAATTAACTCAACTTGGATTAGATATAGATGAAGGATTATGTATTGATAATTTAAAACAATTACTAAAAATAGCTGAATTAAAAAATACTTTTGTTTGGATTGATATGGAAGAATATATATATTTGGAATTAACATTGAAAATTTATAAAAAGTTAATTCAAAAACATAATAATATTGGTATTACTTTACAATCTTATTTATATCGTTCTGAAGATGATCTTAAATCATTGTTAGGTATTGCTCCTTATATCAGATTAGTTAAAGGTGCTTATGCTGAAGATTCAAGTGTATCAATGCACAATAGGAATGAAATATATGATAATTATCTTAAATTAGCCAATATTATGCTTGGAAAAAAGATACTTAATAATGGTTTGATACCATCTTTTGCAACTCATGATCATCAGATTATTTATTCCCTAATAAATAAAATAAATGCAGATGAAATTGAAAAATATCATTATGAATTTAATATGCTTTATGGTATTAGAAGAGACTTACAAGATGAAATTTTAAAATCGGCTCAGAACTTAAAAATTTTAATTAGTTATGGTGAAGAATGGTTTCCTTGGTACGTGCGAAGACTCGCAGAAAACCCTAAAAATTTATTCTTACTTCTAAAATAAAATTAAGTCCGTTCTTTGATTTTATCTTTCGTTGCAATTTCGAAAAATTCTATATCATATGATTGAATTAATTCCATAAGTTTAGGAGCATTTTCTTTTACAGCTGCAGGTACATTTGGCATTCTGTTTGCATCAATTGTTTCTTGAGTCCATTCTGCGCAAACTGTAATTTCTGCAGCAGGAGTTCCTGCTCCACCTATATAAATTGTGGCTTTATCTCTTCCGTTTTCTTCATATGCATTACAAATCTTGGTAAGTACGTCAGCTACTTTCCAAGCATTTGCTCTTTCTGTACGACATACTCTTCTTACTAAAAACATATTTTCCTTTAGAAATATTATTGATAATTAATCTTCTATTTCTACAATCATTTCTATTTCAACAGGAATATTACCTGGAAGTGATCCCATCCCTACTGCTGATCTTGCGTGTTTTCCTTTATCGCCAAATACTTCTACCATAAGATCAGAGCAGCCATTTGCTACTGCTGGTTGATCGACAAAATCAGGTGTGCAATTTACCATGGTTAATAATTTTACTATTCTTTTAACTTTATCAAGATCGCCTACTTGGCCTTTTAACCTTGCAATACATCCAATTCCTGTTGATTTTGCAGCTTCATAACCTTCATCTTTTGTTAAATCTTTACCTACTTTACCAATCATACTTGAATCACTTGGACCTAATCCTGAAAGGTATAATAAGTTTCCTGTTCGAACTCCTGGTACATAATTAGCAATAGGTTGAGGTTCTACCGGTAATTCAATTCCCATTTCATTAAGTTTATCTTCAATTTTTCCCATTTTATTCTCCATTAATGTATATGTTTTTAATACATTATAATACTTTTTATAATTAATTGTTAAGAGATTAATTTCGTGTCATAATACCCTATAATATTTTTTTAATTTGGAGGATTTATGTCAGTTGCAAGAATTACTACACTTACTTTAAAATCAAAAGAAGGAGCTGATAAACAGGTACAAGCCTATAATTCAACTGCTTCAAGCACTTTTCCTGAAGCAGAACAGCTTTTACAAATACGAGCAGATGATACAACTATTATTGCCATATCATTGTATGAAAATAATGAAGCAATGGAGAGAGCTTCAGCTGCTAGATCAAAAAGCTTGGATTCTAATAAAGATAATATTGTTTCAGTAGATATGAAAATTGGAACAGTCGAACTGAATCATTCATAACGGTAAATAAATGTTAAATTATATTTCAAAAATTGATTGGTATAAGGTACCAGATGAACTTGTTTGGGGTGAAGTGGCAGGAATTTCAATAGATCATGAAAATAGAGTGATTGTATTTGTAAGAGGAGAAACACCTGTTATTATCCTAAGCACTGCTGGTGAATATATAGATAGTTTTGGTAAAGGTGAATTTACTAATCGAGCCCATTCAGTAAGAGTTGATTCTGAAAATTTTTATTGGTTTGTAGATGATGGAAATCATACAGTTAGTAAATATAATTCCAAAGGTAAAAGATTACTTACTATAGGTGTTCCGAATAAGCCATCTGAACTTCATTCAGGAATTCCGTTTAATCGTTGCACTGATATTGCAGTTGATTATAAAAATGGAGCCCTATTTATTAGTGATGGTTACGGGAATTCTTCTGTACATAAATATAATTTAGATGGTGAGCTTATTACTTCATGGGGATCTCCCGGAACTGATCCTGGTCATTTTAATATTGTACATAATATAACTATGGATGATTCAGGGTTGCTATATGTTGCTGACAGAGAAAATCATCGAGTACAAATTTTCGACCAGGACGGTAAATTTATTAATCAAATTGTTAATATGCATAGGCCTTGCACAGTCACAATTTATGACAATAAATTATATGTTGGTGAATTGGGTTATGGTTTACCTGTTAACAAAGATGTTCCTAATATAGGGCCAAGAATTAGTTTGTATTCTTTAGGTGGAGAATTAATAGATAGATGGGGGGAAGGATTTGGATACGGTGAAAAGCAATTAATGGCTCCTCATGGACTTACAGTTGATAATGATAATAATATTTATCTTGGTGAAGTTTGTGTCGCAGTTTTGGGTAGTTTAGGGTTGAAAATTCCGCAGTATAATGGAGCAGTTTATAATGGCTTAAGAAAATTGGAAAAAGTAAATTAGGATTATTCTTGTAAAATAAAATCTTTTTTCCCTAACAATATTTCTCGAGCTTTAGAAATGGAAATATAATAAATTATTGGTATATTCCCATTTTTAACAGCGACTTTTTTCTCATCTATTTGTTTTAATCTTAGCCGTGTTATTCTTGATGATGCCTTGGGTTTTGGGACTAAAGTAATTAATGCATCAGACTGATTGAAATCTATATCTTTTGATTCTGAATCATTTAAAAAACCATCAGCTAAAAGTAATTGTGTTATATTTGCAAATCTTACAATTTTATATGAATCAATATTTATATTATCCTGATTGTCTAATTTCCATCCTTTTTCAGTTAAATTTAATTCAAATTGTTCACTTGGATAAGAAAATCTGATGGCAGCTAATTCATCAGCTGGAAAATTTGAGATAATCGGATTTCTCCACATATCTGGATTTGATGCAAATATATCTGGATATGGACAGGTAAATCCAAAAACCTGATCAAGGTTAATTTTTTTAATGAAACATGTTTTTGTTTCTGGTTTCCATTTTCCAACTAAGAATTCTTCTTGTAGAGTTGATTGTAAGAAGAATTGCACCAAAGTACTTTCATTTTCATTTAATCCTATCCTATTGAAATTTTTGGGGTTTACTGATACTAATTCTGATTTTTGTATATTGTTTACAGCATTCCAAAATAATGCAAGCTTTGGTTCAAAAACTCCCTGTTTTCCAATTCGCCATGAATTATTTACTTTATATAATTGTGAAGATTGAGATTTGTTACTGATTGTGATCCTATCAATTATTTCTTGATCAATAAAAATTATGCCCGAATCATCGTAAAGATTATTTGTATTTGATACTAATATTTTTACGCCAGCAATAACTATACTTAGTATAATAAATAAAGATAATAATATAAATGTTGGTTTATTTTTCATCGCTAAAAGTTTTCTTTTGAATTGATTTTTTTTTTAAATATCTAAAAAACCCAATCATAATAAATATAATTGGAGTTAGTACATAATTTAGATTTTTTGTAAGCGTTTGATGGCTGAAGAATTCACCTTTTGAACTCCAGTCAAGTTTCCTTTCTCTAATTACTTTTGATCTTATGTCTGCTAATTTGTCTTCTTGTGCTAGCCAGTCTACCATGTTCATTCCTAGAGCGAAATTTGATTGGTTTGAACTTGCTATATAGTCTGAAAGCCAATCTGAGTCTGCTATTAGAATTGTTCTGATAGGGATGTTATTTGATTTGTTATTATTTTGTATTTTTACTCCAATTACCTGAACACCTGTATTATCTCGATTTGCTTCAAAATTTGCACCCGGACTTAAATCTTGATAGTCATATTGTATTGAAGCTGTAGGAGATGTGGTGATTAATGGTTCTACAGTAATATTATTAATTAATGGTTTGATTAATTCTATTGAACTAGTCCAAGGAAATAAAATTGAATTTACTTTCCCTGTAGATTTAGAATCCAATGGCGGAGTGCGTAACCAATAAGGATAAGGTAACAATACTTCTCCTGATTGTGTAGTAAATGGTAATGTTTCATATGAATTCAGATCAAATAGAATATTGTTTTTTACAATTATTCCATAATTTTCCCAATATTTAGATCCACTAAATTCGTTTTGATAAGCAATCATTCTGTTGGTATCAATATTTACAGTATCAATCAGTATTAAGAAACTTATTCCTTGATTAATATAGTTTTGAATTGTTTGAATTGAATTAATATTCATATTTTCATAACTTCCGCCAGCCATAATAAAAACATCAGGGATTTTTTGAATTCCTTGCAGTTCATCAGGAGACACTACATTTACATTATATTGTTGAGATAATAAAGATATAAATGAACTCATACCATATTGATCATTTTTAGATGAAGGGAGATTGATAAAAGTTATGGTTTTTTGTGTGTCATTTAACATCTTAAATGTTAAAGATGCAATTTTATATTCCAATCCATCAAGTGATTCTATAAATGGTATAACTTCTTTGTTATTTGCATAGGCAATGGTCATACCTAAATACCCAGTTTTAACCTGGAATTCCCCTTGTCTTTGGATATTAAATTGTACAGGAGGTATACCTAATATTTCAGATTCTTCAGCATCTTTTTCATTAGCGTCTGGATACCTATGTTTAATTTTTACAAATTTAGATCTTGCATTTAAATCAGATAAGAAGTCATTAACATCTCTGGCTGTCAGAGCAGTATTAATGGGATGATCTTTTGATTCAAATAAAGTAATTGTTACATAATCATCTAAATTATCAAATATATTTTTGGTCGAAGGAGCTAAAGAGTAAATTTTATCTTCAGTTAAATCTATTCTCCCTTGTATAGAGTTACCAAACCATGCAAATACTAAACATAATATTACTAAACTGCCCACTCCTATTCGTAAATTTCTGTATTGCATTGAATTGGTATTCAAGCTTTTTCCTCTAGTATTTAGGTAAGTTATACTTAGAAAAGCTATATCAATGGAAATAAAATACAGTACATCCCTAAGGTCTATTAACCCTCTGGTTATAGAAGAAAAGTGTGTGATAGGGCTAAGATCTTGTAAGAGTATTGATAATGCAGATGGTAAAGTTATATTTATAAAATCTAAACCAATAACAATTGATAATATACTTATACTTAGTGCAATCATAAAAGCTACAATTTGATTTTTTGTTAGACTTGAACTAAATATTCCTATACTTACCAATGATGAGGATAAAAATATAGCGCCTAAGTATTGAGCGAATAATGCTCCAAAATCTAAATCTCCGGCAAATACAAGACTGATAGGAATTATCAAAGTCCCTAAAATTCCTACAACTACAAATAATAAGCCAGCAAAGAATTTAGATAAGATTACTATTACACCTCTAACCGGTTGAGTAAATAATATTTCTAGAGTTCCGTCTCTTTGTTCTTCTGCAAATAACCTCATTGTTGCAGCTGGTATGTATATAGATAGAATCCATGGGAGCATAGAAAACATTGGTCTTAAAGAAGCTTCATTTGTAGTTTCTATGGTTCTAAAAAACATAAATGAAATAGCAATTACAAATATTATGTTTAATATATAACCTGTGGGTTGGTCAAAATATGACTTAAAGTCTTTATTTAATATTGTTAATAATGATCGCATTATTTTTCTTCTTCTTCTCCAATTGTTAAAAATTTAAATACATCTTCAAGTTTTGGGCTGGTTTTGCTCATTGTAAGTAAAGTCCAATTTTCTTGTACTGCCTTTTTAAATATATCTTTTCTTGGATCAGAATTTTCTTCTATTGATATAATAAATTTTTTTATTTCATCTTCATTTTCTATTATTTGTATATCTTCAATACCATTAATTGAATTTAGTTTTGTATGAATATTTTTTCCTATAATTTCCAATTGAATAGTTTGATTTTTATTCTGGCTATTTAAAATTTCTTTAATAGTACCTTCAGTAATGATTTTGCCTTTATTGATTAGAATTATTCTAGAACATGTTGTTTCTACTTCTTGTAATACATGAGTTGATAACATAATAGTACGTTGTTTCCCTAAAGATTTAATAAGATTCCTCATACTTACTCTTTGATTGGGATCTAATCCCTCAGTTGGTTCATCTAAAATCAGTATTTCAGGTTGATGTAATATTGCCTGAGCTAATCCTACTCTTTGCCTATATCCTTTGGATAATTGATTAATAGGGCTATAGTAATATTCGTGAATTCCTGTTTCATCTACGGCATTTGTTAAATTTGTTTTATAATCTTTTTCTGACAAATTTCTCAAATCACTAATTAATTTCAAATAATCTTTAACAATCATTTCGCCATATAAAGGATTATTTTCAGGAAGGTAACCTATTTTTTTTCTTGTTTCAATATCAGAGTCTTTTGTATTTATAGAATCAATAAAAATTTCCCCTGAGTTTTGTGTGTAATAAGAGGTTAAAAGTCTCATCGTTGTACTTTTTCCAGCCCCATTTGGACCTAAAAATCCAACAACTTCTCCTTTGTTAATAGAAAAATTTATTGAATTTACAGCTACTCTGGCACCAAATGTTTTCGTGACATTTTCTACTATAATTTTGGCGTTATTTTTTTCCATGATATGCTTTATTAAATATAATTTAATCATATTTTATCAGAAATTCCACAAACCTATAATTTTTTTATAGATAAATAATTAATTCACGAGTAGATATTTGTAGATAAGGAATTTATAATTACATATCAATAAATATAAATGATCATTTTTTAGGAAAGAACAAATGACTAATAAAACTCAAACATTATATAAAAGTTATATAATTGAAGAATATTTTGCTACAGAAAAACCATACTATGTTTCAGTTGCTGATGAAATAGAATTATTTGAAGCGGCTTATAAACAAAAACTCCCAGTTCTTTTTAAAGGTCCAACTGGCTGCGGAAAAACAAGATTTGTTGAATATATGGCATATAAGATTGGACAGGAAATGAAATCTTCCAAAAAAGATAGCAACACTCAAATAAATATCCCGTTAGTAACTATTGCATGTCATGAAGATTTAACTGCCAGTGATTTGGTTGGCCGTTATTTATTGGAAGGAGATTCAACAGTATGGCTGGATGGTCCATTGACAAGAGCTGTGAAAGCAGGAGGTATTTGTTATTTGGATGAAGTAGTAGAAGCTAGAAAAGATACAACAGTAATAATTCATCCTCTAACAGATCATAGAAGAATTTTACCTGTTGAAAAGAAAGGTGAATTATTAGAAGCAGCTGATGGATTTTTATTAGTTTTATCTTATAACCCGGGTTATCAGAGTGCTCTTAAGGATTTAAAACATAGTACTCGCCAAAGATTTGTAGCCATAGAATTTGATTATCCTTCTGTTGAAAAAGAAACAGAAATTATTGCTCACGAATCTGGTCTTGATGAAGGTAATTCAAATAAACTCGCTATACTAGGAGAAAAAATCAGGAACTTAAAGGAACATGGACTACCAGAAGGAGCAAGTACTAGACTTTTAATTTATGCCGCAAAAATGATTTCCCAGGGTATAAAACCCATTAGAGCTTGTCAGGTTGCTGTGAATTGGGCAGTAACTGATGACCCCCTTTTACATCAGGGTATGCAGGAAGTAATTACATCAATATTTCCTGAGTAATCTAAATTAATGGATTTAAATTTAGTTATTGATAGGTTTAAAACTGATAGAGATACATTGGAGATTAATGATATTCAGTATATTTCTTCAGCAGTATTATTACCTTTAGTAATTGATTCAAATCAATTATGTATTCTGCTACAAATTAGAAGTGAAAACCTGAACCATCATCCAGGTGAAATTGGTTTTCCAGGAGGGGCTAAAGAAAACTTTGATTCAGATTTTGTACAGACGGTTTACAGAGAAACAAAAGAAGAAATTGGTTTGAATCAGAATGAGATAGAAATCATTGGTAAATTAGATGATGTTATAACTTCAACCAGATTTTTGATAAAACCTTATGTAGGAATAGTTAAAGACTCAGGTGATTACACGTTATCTTCAGAGGTCAAAATGGTTATAAATGTTCCTGTTTCAGATTTAAACAATCCCATTAATTGGAGAAATGATTACATTATTCATGAAAAATGTCTTATAAAATTAAAAACCTTTTACTATGATGGTAATATTATTTTTGGAGCGACTGCTAAAATTCTAAATAATTTTTTTAATATCATTGATTTATATAAAAAGTAGTATTAATAATGAGTAATATTTTTGAAAAGTATCCTGAAAATTTAAATATTGAATTTGATAATTCATTTAAAGTATTAAAAGATAACTTTTCTGATGAACAAAGAAATGAATGGAAAGATTTAATTAAAAGTATTACTGATTCTGGGGTACGTTCATGGGAAATTACTACTGCATTATTAAAAAAATCTGTAGATTTATCTGAGATATTAAAAGGAGCTGAATTAATACAATGGGCTAAGATGATAAGCAATTTAGTTAATTTATCACCTGTTTTAGCATCTTCATATATTCAAAACTCTGACAAATTCCTTAGTATTACTAAGGGAAGACATATAGATTCCATGAGTGTTATGGCAGAAAATATATATGATGGAAGTTGGAAATCCGGGAATTTTGCTTCCAAAGTTTTTGATCATTCACCAAAATTTTTAAAAGTTTTAACTTTTGCTGAATTTGAAAAAATAATATATTTTCTAAATGAAATTACAACTCAGTCATATGATATGGCTGTAGAATGTTTAGATTATAGCTATAATTTTTTAACAAAATTTCATTCCAAACATACAGGAATAGAATTTTTGAGCAATTTGAAAAGTAAATCTAGTAGAGATTTAAAAAATATCTTAGAAACATCCCCAAAATTTTTAATTAAATTTGATGAAAATCAAAGAGTAACTTTGATGGAATTGATATTATCGATTATTGGCGCTGGTGGTTATTCTTCAAGTACTATAATGGATGATGTTGCTACTCCTTTTACAATGATTCATAGAAGTAGTTATGATGAAATTTTAGAATTATGTAAAGAACTGGAGCAAGTACAGCCACAGGTGATAATTGGTTTTCTTACAAAAGTTCCGGAAATTTTGAATAAAATTGATATTAACCAAATGAAAGAATGGTTTGATGAAGGAATTAAGCTACTTAATCTAAATAGGGATGCCGGAGTAGCATATTTTAAACTTGAATCATTAACTAGCGAAACATCACTGAGTCGTATAAGTTCATCTGTTGAATATGATTCTGTTAAAGATTTATTACAATTATATTGTTCAGCTTTGGCTGGTGTTGATCTTGAAATTCTCCCTTCTTCTGAATTAGTGGATAAAAATATAGGTTGGTCTTCAACTATGAATCCTACTACTGAAGGAAAATCTATCTACGTTCCTGAAATAATAAATAGATATAATAATAAAATTACAAATTATAAATGGTTTAAAGTTATTTCAAGTCATCAGGTTGGAAGACTTGAATTTGGCAGCTTTAATTTTCACTTTGATTCCGAGAGTATTTATTTTAATAATATGAGAGAAGATTTATATAATGATTTTTCAAAAAAAATAAAAACACAAGAGGAAATTCATTTTCCTCTTGAAGATAAAAATTCAGAAAATGAAATTGATGCTGTAAAAACTAAAAAAACTGACTTTAACAAATTTTTCGAATTGTTCCAAAGTAGAAAATT
>VFGQ01000005.1 GCA_009391605.1 SAR202 cluster bacterium | reverse complement strand
AGAAAAAACTCAAGATATGAAAAGTTGTTTGTGTATTAATAAAATGGTAAAATTCATTAATATTAAATTTACTAAATAATGGATCCCAACAGAACTAAAGCTTTAGATCAAGCAATAGGCCAGATAGATAAACAATTTGGCCAAGGCTCTATTGTAAGGCTAGGCTCAGATAACATCGGAATCAGTATTGATTCAATATCTACAGGATCTCTCAATCTAGATATTGCACTAGGTGTAAATGGTATCCCAAAAGGAAGAGTAACTGAAATTTTTGGTGCTGAATCTTCAGGCAAATCAACATTGTCTTATCACGTAATGGCAAACTGCCAAAAATCCGAAGGGACTGCAGCATACATTGACACAGAACATGCCCTAGATCCAGGATATGCATCTAAATGCGGGGTCGATTTGAATCAATTGTTAGTTTCTCAACCAAGTGGCGGAGAAGAAGCTTTAGAAATATGTGAATATCTAGTTAGAAGTGGAGCAGTGGATTTAGTTGTAGTAGATAGTGTTGCAGCTTTAGTCCCAAAAGCAGAACTAGAAGGAGACATGGGAGATACACATATAGGACTTCAAGCTCGTTTAATGTCACAAGCATTAAGAAAGCTCACACCTATTATAAGCACATCAAAATGTTCTGTAATTTTTATAAATCAAATCAGAGAAAAAATAGGAGTGATGTTTGGAAACCCAGAAACAACTCCAGGGGGACGAGCGTTAAAATTCTATAGTTCCCTGCGTATAGATTTAAGACGAATTGAATCAATAAAACAAGGTACTGATATTGTAGGTAACAGAGTAAGAGCCAGAGTTGTTAAGAATAAAGTAGCAGCCCCTTTCAAATCCGCCATATTTGAAATTGGTTTTAATGAAGGAATTTCAAAAGAAGCTGATTTAATTGAATTGGGTGTAACAAATGAAATTATAAGCAAAAGTGGATCTTTTTACTCTTATGGAGATCAAAAATTAGGCCAAGGCAAAGAATCAGTCAAAAATTTCCTTAAATCTAATGATTCAATTTCAAAAGAAATTGAATCAAAAATTATGCATATTATCAACAATGAAGAGGTTGAACAAACTTAAGATATGACACTAGAAATAATATTAATAATAATTTCTATTATATTATCTGCTTTTTTCTCAAGTTCCGAGGCTGCATTTTTATCTATCCAAAAAACCAAACTATTTCATATGGTCAATCTCAAACAAAAAGGAGCTGATAACGTAGCAAAACTATTAGAAAACAAAGATAAATTACTATCAACAATAGTTTTAGGGAATAATATAGCAAATATAGTTTTTGCCACACTATTAACCAGTCTAATCTATAAAATTACTAACAACCCTGCTCTGACAACAATTCTAACTACTCTTTTCGGAACAATAATTCTTATGATATTTGGAGAGGTAATACCAAAAGCTCTAGCAGTAAGGATAGCTGAAAAATTATCATTAATATACTCAAAGCCTCTAAGAATATTAGAAATAATATTTAATCCAATTGTATTAATTCTAACCTTAATGATTAAAATTATAGATAGAAAATCCAAACTAAATGATCCTAGTAATAACAATTCTATAACAGAGGAGGAATTGTTAACTTTAATTGACATTGGAGAGGAAGAAGGATCTTTAGA
Organism: SAR202 cluster bacterium; assembly: GCA_009391605.1. The sequence goes on along the minus strand of VFGQ01000005.1, from coordinate 5,551 downwards.
ACCACAAGAAGCTGAAATGATTGAAAATATTTTTAGATTTGGAGATTCACAAGCACAAGAAATAATGACTCCAAGAACGGAGATTATTCCACTTTCAAGTGATTCAACTGTAAGGAATTTCAAAGATGTTTATTCAGAACATAGTCATTCCAGATTTCCTGTGTATGAAGGTAAAGAAGATAACATTATCGGCATTATATCTATAAAAGATGTGTTAATGGGAATTTCAAAGAAAAAAACAGATGATGAAACAAAAATAAAAGATTTGATTAGGCAACCCTATTTTGTTCCTGAAACTAAAAGAAATTTTGAAATATTTAATGAAATGCGAATATCAGGAGATAAAATTGCAATAGTTATCGATGAATATGGAGGCTTATCCGGGGTGATGACATTAAGAAAATTACTTGAAGAAGTTGTAGGAGATTTCGGAGAAGAGGGAACTCATCCAGAAGAAGAATTAATTGAAATAGATACAAACACTTTCAATATTGACGGAGGTATTAGTATCCAAGATTTAAATGAAGAGTTTGAAGAAATAAATATCAACATTCCTGATGGAGATTACGAAACAGTTGCCGGATTTGTAATGCAAAAACTAGGAAAAATGCCTAAAGTAGGTGACCATTTTGAATATTCAAAATTAATATTTGAAGTTGCAGAAATGAAAGGTTTGAAATTAGAACTCGTAAAAGTAACAAAAAAATCTTATCCTCATATAACTCCTCAACAAGAAAGTAATACGTAATTATTATTTCTTACAATGAATACTACAAACAAAACTCTTAAAAAAATCTTTCCTTTTATTTCAGAAAATATCCCATCAGGAGCAAATATTATTGTCGGATGTTCAGGAGGGGCTGATTCAACTGCATTAGCAATATTATTATTTTCATATTCAATAGAAAAAAATATTAATATTAAATTAGTATATGTAAATCACAATCTAAGAGATGCTGATTATATTAATAATGAAAAAAAATATGTTAAAAATTTAGCTAAAAAATATGAATTAAAATATAGTTCACAAGAAATAACAAAAAATGAATTTAAAAACAATCACAAATCTTCTATTGAAAATACTGCAAGGATTCTTAGATTTGATAAATTGGCAAATGAAGCCAAAGAATTCAATGCAAAAAATATATTTTTGGGGCACACAAGTACAGATAAAGCTGAAACTATTTTATTCAATATTATCAGAGGAACTGGGTTAAAAGGCTTGGAAGGAATAACAAAATTAACAACAAAAAAAATAAATACAAGAAATTATTTTATAATGCGTCCATTACTTGAAATAGAAAGAGAAATAACAGAAAAAATTTGCAAAGAAAACGGGTTAATACCTTTACATGACAAAACTAATGACGATTTAAAGTATACAAGGAATAAAATTAGAAAAACGATTTTTCCATTATTAAAAGAAATTAATCCAAAAGTAATTCAATCTATATTGAATTTAGGATCAGCAGCAAAAGAAACAAATGAAAGTTATGAAATTCTTGTAAAAACATGGTATTCAAAATTAGTCAGCATAGATAAATCAAATAGCCAAACAATATTTAAAATTAAGGATATTAATGCCTTTAATCAATTAACAACAAAATTGAAAAAGGAAATAATAAAAAATATATTAAATCATATTAGTATTCCTGAAAAACAAATTACAGTAAAACATATTATAAAAATCACTGAACTAATTTCCTTACAAGGAACAAAATATTACGACCTTCCAAACAAAATAAAATTTACGAAGGAGTATAATATGGCATCTTTTAAATATTCTGGTTGTAATAATTAATCAAATTATTTTATTTAATTTTGGATTATCTGTTATCCCTGGAATTTGTCCATTTCGAGCAACATTATTTCCTTCAATCTGTTTAATTTCTGATCTGAAAGGTAATGATCTAGCTAATCCAATATATTTCTCCACAATAATCCCTTGTACAGGGAAATTATTATCTTTAATCACAGATATAGAATCCGGATTGATAGAATTTCCAGAAATATATATTTCAACAAATTTATAACCTGCATTATCCAATCTAATTCTTAATTCATTAATAATATCAAAATCGACTTTTGTATTATAATTATCTATAACTAATTCCACTCCCCTGGTTTTTTCTTTTAAATTTTCAGCTATTTTCAAAGATTCATTATTAGATGTTTCTAAAACCCCCACAGAAAATATTCTTTGTATATCTGCCTGCAGAGTAGCATCATAAGCCTTGGCTGCAAGTACAGTATCTCCAAAAAGCAATGATAGTGATTCAGACATAGTATCAAAAGTAGTACTATTACTCATTTTTGCACCTAAATTAGTGCTACAGTGATCACATCCTCCTATTATTGAAGCATAATCTAATAATTCTGAAATATTAGGATGTACAAACTTAGATGCTCTTGAAAAAACAGGAATTTCACCTGAATTTTGTGAACATTTTCTTGCCGCTGTAGCCCATCCAGAACAAGAAGATAAAATTCCATTAATAGAAGGTTCGTATAATCCGAATCCTCCATACGGCCCGGTAATCCTTAACCCAACTTCTTGTTTAAGTATGTCTTCTCCCTCTTCCAATGCCCATACTTCGCATCCTGTATCAGGTAAAACTTTTTCTAATAGTGACATAATTTCAGTCAAACCACATATAACTCCATCTTGAGTTATATAAAATTCCATTGTTACTATCGGATTCAATGAGTTATTCCTCAATACTGCAGCATTTCTCTGATGCCGTATATCTCCAACATCACCTATTAATATTGCTCTACGAGCTTCAAACTGATTTTCTGCCATTTTATAATTTTATATGTTTTATAACTATTATTTAAAAGATATAGTATGTTATCTTGTGATAATGATAAATGCAACACAACATTTAATGTTTTTTAATGACATTAAATGTTATTCCAAAAATGAAAATTAATTGACAGTTCCTGAGTCGTTTTTTGGCATTGTTCCAACATGGATTGGGGTTTATGGATTCAGTTTAATAATGTTGTCCATTTCATTTTTTTTATTCTATAAAAAATTGTTAATACATATTAACAACTCTATCTATAATTTAGAATTTAACAACTTAAATCAAAGATTAAAAAATGTATTCATAAACGGACTTGCTCAAAAAAAAGTTTTAAAAAGATTTAGCTTAAAAAAAGATGTATCCGGAATTAGTCATGTAATAATTTTTATTTCATTTTTATCATTTAGTTTTTCATATGTATTATTTATATTCGCAGATACTATAAATAATCAAATTTCATCAAAGTTACTTACACAATTTGGAAAAATTTTATATTTAAATTATCTGGAAATACTCACTGTTTTAGTATTAATTGCATTATCTGCAGCATTATATAGAAGATGGATAACATCACCAAAACGACTCAGCTATAGTTTAACGAAAAAACCTGAATCGATAATCATAATACTTTTAATTGGATTATTGATGTTAACTCATTTATTATCAGAAACATTTAACCATTTAACAAATAACAACACAGACTTTTATATTATTTCAAATCTTATAAGTAATCAGATTCAACAGTTAAATCTTAGTAAATCATTAAGTGTTACTCTTCATGATATTTTTTGGTGGACTCATTTACTAACAATTTTGTCATTTGCAATCTACATCCCACTATCAAAGCATATGCACTTATTAGCAAGTCCTTTATCATTTTTCTTTAGTAACTTAAATAATACCGGAGTAATAGATACGCCAAAAGATTTAGAAACTCTAGAAACTTTTGGCGCAAATAACATAAAAACATTTAAACCAAAACAAATTATAGATTTTTTTGCTTGTGCAGTATGCGGGAGATGTTCTGAAGTATGCCCTACCGATCTAACTAACAAGCAATTATCTCCCATGTTTTTAATAAATAATTTAATGGATAGCGCTACAAACAATGCAATCTCTTCTAATCCAAATTTAAACGAAGGGGTAATTAATAAAAATGTTACAGAAACTGAAATTTGGGATTGCTTAACTTGTGGAGCTTGCGTTAATGAATGTCCTGTTGGAATAGAACATATTTCTCCAATTATAGAAATGAGGCGACATTTAGTAATGGAAAAAGCTAAAATGCCTGAAACTGCTGAATCAACATTATTAAGCTTGGAACAAAGAGGTCACCCCTGGAGAGGTACAACATATACTCGTTCTGACTGGCACGATAACTTAAAAGTGAAAACTTTATCTGATAATCCAAATGCAGAATTTCTCTTATGGATAGGCTGTACAGGAGCACTTGTAGAAAGAAATCAAATGGTAACTAAATCAATAGTAAATGTTTTGAATTATGCTAAGTTAAATTATGCAATTTTAAGCGAAGAAGAAACATGTACAGGAGATCCAGCAAAAAGGATTGGGAATGAATATCTTTTCCAGATACTTGCAAATCAAAACATTCAAAACTTTATCAAATACGATGTGAAAAAAATAATTACTCATTGCCCTCATTGCCTAAATACAATCAAAAATGAATATCCAGCATTAGGTTTTAAAGCAGAAGTTTTAAGTTACACTGAAATACTTCAAAATTTAATTAAAGAAAAATCAATCATACCTATATTAGATAACGAAAAATCAACTGCCTATCATGATCCCTGCTATCTTGGCAGGCATAACAATATCTATGATGAACCCAGGAACATAGTAGATTCAATCCCTGGGCTACAAAGAATGGAAATGTGCAGGAATAAAGATAAAGCTCTTTGCTGCGGTGCAGGCGGTGGACATATGTGGATAGAGGAAAGTAACAATAAAAGAGTCAGTCATATGAGGACAGATGATTTTCTTGAAACTAAAGCTGATATTTTAGCTGTAGCATGCCCATTTTGCTTACAAATGTTCGAGGAGGGATTATCAAGTAAATCTCCAGATGAAAATAAAAGTGTCAAAGATATAGCAGAATTATTAGAAGAATCTATCAATAAAAACAATAAAGATTAATTTTTTATCAAAGTGGATGATTATTTAAATAAATTTCAGCAAGTTCTAAACCCTTAAGGTTTCCAACATCAAAATGATTACTTTCAGATTCAACAACAATAAATTTATCGTCAGATAACATTTTTGACAATGCATCAGTTAATTGAATTTCACCCCCATGTCCAGGCTCTAAATCATGTAAATAATCGAATATTTTAATATTTAAATAATATCTACCTAATATAGAAAGATTTGAATTTGTATCCTCGGGGTTAGGCTTTTCTAACAATTTATTTACAGTCAGATATAAATTTTCGTATCTTAAGCCTGTTTCTATAATACCAAAACTTTGAATCAAATCTTGAGAAACATACTTTCCAAATAAAATGTTTATTTTATATTTTAAATAAATCGATTTCATTTTATTTATTGATGAATTCCTATCCAAAATTAAATCATCTGGCAATATAATTCCAAAAGAATCATCCAATATATGATCTTTAGCTAAATAAATAGCATTACCTAAACCTAAAGGTTTTTTTTGTTCAACAATTTTAATGTCTGTATCTACATATTCATTTTTTTTAAGACCAGGAATTTTTTTATTA
>VFGQ01000124.1 GCA_009391605.1 SAR202 cluster bacterium | reverse complement strand
GAAAAAAATTTTATGTTTAATGAATTAGATGATATTGATAGAAAACTAGCATCCACCGCTGAAATTGAAGAAGAACAAAGCACAGTTGATCAAAATTCACAGGGAAAAAGATTTGGTAGGGTAACAGATGGTGCATTTTTTGCTGATTCATACAATGCTAGATTAAATGGTTTAATTGATACAGCCGGAAATACAGAATCAATACACACTAAACAATGTGAGTTAGTATTTGAAGATCTTAATACCAAAACAGATAAATTAATTAAAAAATTTAAATCTATTTCTGATAATTATCAGAAATCATAATAAAACTAACAAAAAATAGTATTGAAACTAACTTATCTATTTAATAGACTTTGACAAATTTTAATTATTATCTCAAGGTTTAAATTATCATGAAATTTGGAATTTTTCACACTGTTCAATTACATGAATCACAAACAGAAAAGGAATCATTAAACAATGCATTAGAAGAAATTATGCTATCTGAAGAGCTAGGCCTTGATGAAACATGGCTTGGGGAACATCATTTTTCAAGACATGGATTACTATCAGGATTCTTTTCATTCTTAGGGCATGTCGCAGCAAAAACATCCAAAATAAGAATTGGCACTGCGATAACTGTACTTCCTTTTCACAACCCAATCCTTGTAGCGTCAGAAGCAGCAATGATAGATGTTCTCAGTAATGGGAGATTTGACTTAGGAATAGGAAGAGGATACCAACTTCAGGAATTTGAAGGTTTAGGTGTCGATGTTGAACAAGCAACCGATAGATTTAGAGAAGGCATAGATGTAATAGTCAAAGCATGGACAGAAGAAAAATTAACTTACAAAGGTAAATTTACAAATGTAGAAGACAAATGGATAATCCCCAAACCAATACAAAACCCTATCCCAATTTATGTTGCTGTAAGTACAACACCTGCAACTATTGATTTTGCTGCAAAAAATGGACATATTGTTATGGTCGGAGGACCAACTGCAGTATTAGGCCAAGCTCCAGACGTAATAAAAACTTGGAGAGAGAAAATGGATGAATATGGGAATGAACATAAACATATTGATCCCCCGGTTCAACTCCCTATTTATGTTGCACCTACAATGGAAGAAGCGATAAATGATCCAAAAGGATACGATGATTTTTCATTAAAAATCCTTTCGAAAATAGGTACACCTATTTCAAAAGATGGAACTATTCCTAAAGGATATGACGAATGGGTTAACAGACAAAAAGATAGGGAAGGATTGTTAGTACAAAACAATCAAATCCCTCTCTTAAGAGGAACACCTGAAGTACTAGTTGAAAAACTAAAAATTTGTCGTGAAAAAGGCGTCAGGAATATATTTGGTAATTTCGGATTTCCTGGAATGGACAAGAAAAAATCTCTTAGATCTATTGAATTGTTTTGTACACAAGTTCTCCCCGAAATACAAAAATTAGAGGAATCAGAATCTAAATCAAGCGTGTAATAACAGATTTTTAATTCTTCAAACTACTATCTGATTTGAAAATATAATTATTATTGTTACACTCATTATTCCATTCTAAATATTAATAATTGATTTCCATCATGAAAAATGTAAAAAAGCAACAATAGTTAAAAAAGATGTATTAAGAAAAAAGTTTTAATTTAATTACCATTCCTCTTCATAGCCATCTACCCACCAAACAACACCATACAATCCTTCTTTATATTTATCAGATAAAAAGAAATCAAATTGATTCCGAAAATCTTTTAAAGTTTCCCCACCTTTACCATGTCCGGGGAAAAATTCAATATCGTCGTCAAGTAAATACAAAGTATTTTTCAAACTTTTGACAGATAAATCAAATTGTTCTACGCTGTCGGTCCGCCCTGCCCTACCTGGAAAAATCACATCTCCTGTAAATAAACTTTTATTAATTAAAAAACAATTAGAACCATTGGTATGTCCTGGGACAGAAATAGATGAAATTTTTTCATTACCCAAATAAAAAGTATCTCCATTTTTTATTTCAATATCAGGATTGACATGTGCCACTCTGTCATCAGGTTTTGACCCAATATCTTCTGCTCCAAGAGCTACAGGTGCATTTGTATGTTGTCTTAAAATATCTATACCACCTGCATGATCCAAATGGTGATGTGTTAATAATATTAATTTAATATCAAGCCCAGAAATATTGTCTATTATTGGATAAGGATCTTCAGGAACATCAATTATAATTGATTCATTAGATAAATCTGATTTTAAAATATAAGATGTATTTTTAAAACTATTATTGAAAAATACTTTTTTTAAATTCATTTATAACCTTTAATTCATTTGCAAAAGGGATATATTTGGGTAATCTATTTGCAATAATATTATCATATTAATAATAATTAATATTTTATCAAGTTTAAATAAAACCAAAGACAAGTAAATGAAAATAATTGACATTTTAAATTCGAAAAAAACAATTTCTTTTGAATTTTTTCCACCAAAACGAGATTCAGATCTACCCAAGTTACACGAAACAGTTGATAGATTATCTACATACAATCCAGATTTTGTTTCTTTCACATATGGTGCAGGAGGTAATACAAGACAACTCACTACACAAGTTTCTAAAGATGCAAAATTGTCTGATAAATTTGAAGTAATGTCACATTTAACTTGTATCGCGCACAATAAAACAGAAATTATAAATATTTTAAAAGATTTAACTCTATCAAATATTGAAAATATTATTGCATTAAGAGGAGATCCCCCCAAAGATGTAACTATTTCAAAAGACAACTTGAAACATGCAACTGATCTAATTGAAATAATAAAATCCAATTTCAGTAACTTTTGTATTGCAGGAGCTTGTTATCCTGAATTCCACCCTGAATCAAACAATCCTATTGATGATATAAAATTTACAAAAATGAAACAGGATAAGGGAGTAGATTTCTTAATAACACAACTCTTCTTTGATAATAAAGATTTTTTATCATTCAGAGAAAAAGCTATTAAGCTTGGAATCACAATACCAATTATCCCTGGTATATTACCTATAACTAGCACAAAACAAATAAGAAGATTTACAAAACTTTGTGGAGCTAAAATTCCCCTAAAATTAAATGAAAAATTAGAGAATTCAATTAACAATGATCAAGAAACAACAAAGCTAGGAATTGAATATGCCACCAATCAGATTTTAGAGCTTATAGACAACGATATCCCTGGTATTCATTTCTATTCATTGAATAAAACTAGCTCTGTAGGGCATGTTTTAAACAATTTAGGTATATCTAATCAAACTCCTGAGTATATAATATAAAATTATTATTTCAACTCACTTTAAAACATTCATATAATGCCCACAAAATCCACAAGATTAAATCAAAATAAATTTATTTACACTTCAGAACTTACTCCACCTAAAGGGATTGATTTATCAAAACTAATAAATACAGCATCAAATTTAAACATGATCGATGCCTTTAATATTACAGATAATCATAATTCTAAAATGACTATGGCACCAATTGGTTTAGCAAGAAAATTAATAGAAAATAATATAGAACCAATTTATCAAATTACTTGCAGAGACAGAAATTCAATGGCAATACAATCCGATTTACTAGCTGCATATTCATTGGGAATAAATAATATTCTATGTATGTCAGGAGAAAGTGTTAAATACGGAGATCATCCTAATGCAAAAGATGTGTTTGAACTTAGCTCTGAAGAATTAATAGAAACAATAACTAAACTTAATAACGGTTATGACTATGCTAATAATAAATTAGACTCTGTTACAAATTTCAATATTGGAGCGGTTGTAAATCCCGGATCAAATACAATTGAAAAAGAATTAAAAAAATTCGAAAATAAAATTAAAAATGGAGCAACTTTTTTTCAAACTCAAGCAATATTTGATCCCAAAACTCTAAATAACATAATACAAATTAAGCAAAATAAAAATATTAAAATCTTAGCAGGATATATACCTATAAAATCTGTAAAGATGGCAAATTATCTAAATAATAAAGTACCAGGCATACAAGTCCCTGAAAATATTATTAATTTAATGAAAAAAACTGACGATCCTCAAAAAACATGTATTGAAATAAGCAAAGAAATAATTTCAGAAATAAAAGCCATTAAAGGAATTGATGGAGTGCATATAATGGCACTTGGTTGGGAACATTTAATTCCTAAAATGATTTAATTTCTATTGTTAATTATTATATTTATTAAAAATGATTCAAATCACTTATATTAAGTATTTAAATATCTTAATTTATTTGTCAAAATATCTGATAAACATATTATAGGGAGAATCTCATGGATATAAATAAAGTTAAAAGTGAAATCAGGGGGCCAGCTTCGTTAATAATGTTACCTTTTGATGAAAATTTAAATCTTGATCTTGAAGGATTGAAAAATAATTTACAGTATACGCTTGATGAAGGAATGAGTACAGGAAGAGGATTTTGGATTGTCCCTTGTGGTACTGGAGAGTATCTGAATATAACACCTAAAGAACATAAATCAATAGTGGAATCCGCTGTTGAAATTGGGAAAGGAAAAATAACAATAGTTGCCGGATGTGCGGGGATAAACCCTAATGATGTTATAGATCTTGTTAACCAATCGGAAGAAGCTGGTGCAGAGTACGTAATGGTACCTCCACCTTTTTACGAAGCACTTGATGAAGAGGCAATGTGTGAATGGTATCGTATAATTGCAGAATCAACAAATCTAGGGTTAGTTATTTATGATCAATCATGGCGAGTAGGACTTGGAACCAATCTAACACTTCCTGTAATTGACAAATTATCCAATATTGATAATGTAGTTTCAATGAAATATGGAAGCCCAAATATTTTCAATGACACTATAGTTGCCCTTGAAGAATTTGCCCCACGTTTTGCATTTATAGATAATTCATTAGGATACTTAGCTTCTGTATCACATATGCATGGAGCAACAGGATGGATATCAGGTCCATCTAGTTGGTGGCCAGAATTTGAATTAGGAATATTAGATTTACTTGAAGATGGTAAATACAAAGAGGCTGATAAAGAACATGCAAGAATAACTCCTTACATGGCAAAATTTCATGGCGAATTTTGGAAGGCATCAAAGTATTGGCATAACGCTGCTATCATAAAAGCTTCTATGGAATATGTAGGATTAACTGGTGGGCCTGTAAGACCTCCTTTCAGGGAATTAAACAAAGAAGAAAAAAATGAATTATTTAACATTATGTCCG